>JALGTI010000155.1 GCA_029821455.1 Candidatus Zipacnadia bacterium
CCAGCGGATCCGCGACGCTCTTGCCAGTTCCCGTGCAACAGAAGCCGGAAATCGAGGCCCCGGTGCGCAATACTCAAAGCAGTTGGTAGGGATCATCCAATGATTGACGGCGATCGCAATCCCAAATGGGCAATGCCCTTTTATGCGAGCGACAACCGGCTATGCTTAGGAGATAGCGCCCGTGCAACTATCGAACCTGCAGTCTCCATGGGGTTAGAACATGCTACTGGCACCCGCCGACGCCGGCCGGTGGATCCCGGTGCGGGACGCCGGCCAGCCGCCTGCTCAGGTATCTTGGGAAGCACCGGAGTCACGTGGAAGAAGATGACGATTCGGAATGCATCCAGTATCACTCTCGGACTGTGCGTCATGTTCTATGCGCATATCGCCAGTACCAGAAGGAATTCATGGCAGGTTTGAGTAACATGTCAATAAGCAGAAGCCAAATGGGTTATCCCGGCTAGCCAAATCAATTACCAGCTAGGGCACAAAAGGATGATTTCTTACTTGACTTTGCTTTCCAGAGATAAGAAATCCCAGCTCAAAGGAGGGCGGAAGCAATGACATTTGCGGACTATCCTGTGACCATCGGGCTGGCCGTGTGCCTCGGGGTAGCGCTGCTGGGGCAAGGGGAGGCCCAGGGGGCGCGCTGGGGGCAGTGGCAGAATGCCCAGGCACAGCCAGCGCCGGCCGATGCTCTGTCGCGCACTGAGTGGGCTGGAAAGCTCCCCGGCGGACCGGTGAGGGCTGTGTTTATTGCGCCAGATAGGACGTGCCCCGACGCGTACGAGTTGATGGAACGCTTCGACATCGAGGGCAATGTTGTTCCCATATCCCGCGGGGGCACCAGGGAGTTTGGGATTCGCGGTCACTACTGGCCCGAGTTGATGAAGTCACCAGAAGATGCCTTGGACGATGTGCGCAGGGCGCTCGCTTGGGATTGGGAAGCGGTGGTCATGAGTTCGGAGATCGGGTGGCGCGGCTATCCTGAGGACATACGCAGGTCCATCACGACCGGCGTGGCCAAGGGCAAGATGCTGATGATGTGCGTCAGCGACGATCTCAGGAAAGATCTCGCGGATGCGGGGCTGAGCCTGGAGGCAACCGATATCGGCGCTTCCAGGTTGCCGTTTGCCAATGACGAGGAGGGCGCCGCGAAGATATACCGTTGTGGCCGGGGCCGTGTGGTGCACTTTGTCTGCAGCGCAGCAATGGGGGACGATTGTGAGGGTTACCTGCTCAGTCCGTCTACGCTTCAGAGTGACTTCGAATACTCAGCGGCGCGCGCCGGGTGGTTCCTGTACCGTGGCGCCCGCCCCCACTCAGCGGAATGCATCCGGTCCTCCTGCGTGAAGGACGGCAAGCTGGTGGTATCTGCGAGTGCGGGCTGCAGGTTGCAGGTGACCCTCCGCCGGAGTGACACCTATCAGGTGCTGTTCACGAAGAGGCTGCGCGCGAAGGCAGGCGGAGTAGTCACGGTCAGTCTCCCCTGGCTGGCGGCGGGCGACTATCAGGCAGAGCTCGTAGCGTCTGCCGATGACGGCAGAACACTGGACTGGGACGCGGTCAAGTTCGCGCGCACTGGCCCTGTGGGGGTAACGGCGGTCACCGCGGACAAGGAGGTCGTCAAGGCTGGGGAGACCCTCACGTGCAGTGTGCAGGCGAAGGGGCCGACGGATGGGTTGCGGATGATCGCGCGATGGTACGATAACTGGAACCGGCTTCTGCTGCAGACCAGAGAGATGCCGTTCTCCGACAATGTGACGATCATAGTACCCAACAACTCGCTTTCGGTGCTCAACCGCGTGGAGGTGTCTCTGGTGTCGGACCGGGGAGTGGAGGCGAACGGCTCGGTAGAGTTAGCGATGCCTGAGAACGTAAGACCCGCAGGGGACTTCTACGTCCTCTACTGGAACACCGGCCACCTTGCGGCCTTGAGTTGGCGGATTCGACTCCGCTACGATGCCCTCCGACGTGATGGAGCCGCCGATGCCTTCTCCGATGTCCTTGGGGGCACTGCCAGAAATGCCGCCGTCTATAACATGCGTACCGTGCCATACGCCGCGAACTTCTGCAGCATCAAGCTTGCCGAGCACCTCTTCAATGAGGACTGGCTCTCAGCCACGGAGAAAGGCGCGCGCGAGGCTGCCCGAAAGCACAGGCGCTACGGAGCCCTGGCATACACGCTCGGAGATGAGAACTACGTGAGCGCTTTCGAGCCCCAGGGCAGATTCTCCAATGCGCCGACTGTTTGGAGCAAGTTCATTGAATACCTGAAGGATACATATCCTGACATAGCTTCCCTTAACCGTCAGTGGGGCACGGAGTTCGCGGATTGGGACGGCATCTGGTTCCAGACCGAGAAGGAGATGCTCCGCAGCACGGACAACCCGTCCGCGTGGGTGGATTTCCGGATGTTCGTCAGCCGCAACTTTGCTGCTGCCCATCAACGCATGAGAAGGGCCATCAGGGAAGAGCATCCCGGTGCCATAGTAGGATGGGACGGCACGGAGCAATACTCGAGCTACGACGGCTATGACTGGTGGCAGTTCACCCGCGACATGGACCTCACACAGACCTACCATTATTACCTGATGCCGGGGGCATATTCCAACAAGATATTCAACGGCCAGGCGATCAAGTCGTTCCGCCCCGATGCATCCCTGAGTGGCTGCTGGCTGAACAATGCGGATCTTCGCTACGGCGGCCGCTATGTCCCCTGGTATCTGCTTCTGAACGGGTGGAACAGCGTCTGGTGGTGGCACGCATCATACGTAGACCGGGTAAACGGCGCCTTTGACGGCGGCCCCGGCCTGCATCCGATCGTTCAGGCGATGGGTGAAGTCGCAAACGAGATCAAGCGCGGGCCGGCCACCTTGCTAGCGCATGCCAGAAAGCAGATAGACCCGATCGCCGTTCACTACTCTGAGAACAACTGGCATGCCAGCACTATTGAGAGCGGTATCGGTGAGCACGTCAACAACCTCGGGCTGAAGACCGAGTACTGGACTGCGACCTCCCTGCCCATGGCCCCGGACATGAAGGAGCTCTGGGGAAGCATCAGCCCCAAAGGGCACTACGCCGTCGCAGCCAAGAACTTCTATCTCCTGCTTCACGACTTGGGCTTCCAGCCGCGCACTATGGCCCGACAGGAGATCGAGGCAGGAGAGCTTTCCGCCTCGATGATGAAGGTGCTGATTCTCCCGTTCGCCGTGTCGCTATCGAATGCTGAGGTGGAGAAGATCAAGGCCTTCGTGGAAAACGGGGGGCTGCTGATCGCCGACTACCGATGCGGGGTGCGCGACCTCCACGGGCGGCTAAGGGACAAGCCGGTGCTCGACGAGGTGTTCGGCATTGGGCACGACAGCCTGGAGGTGAAACGAGCCCGGGGAATCGTCGCCGCCGATATACGTCCGGTAGGAGTCGCGCAAGGCGGCGAGATCGAGACCATCTTCCATGACCCGCTCGTAGAGGGCACAGCCCATCCTTATGCATTCCACAATGATGGCACGCCGGCACTGTTACTGAACAGCTACGGCGAAGGCAAGGCAATATACCTGAATTTCGATCTCTACGACTACGATAGGATCAGGCGGCAAGGCACTGAAAGGGATGTGCGTGAACTGTTCCGCTCGCTAATAAGTGTCTACGGCGGCTTGCAGGCCACCTCTCTGATAGAGTACCAGCACGGCCATCCCATCAGCCACACGGAGCTCACGCACTTCCATGATGGGAACACGATGTACCTGGGCGTCCTGCCGGACTTCACCGTAGACGACAAATCCCCGTGGGCCGTGAGAGTGCCCTTCCCGGCGGGGATGCATGTCTACGATGTGCGCCGCAAGAGCTACCTCGGAGACAGCGGCTCGGTGGTCGAGGTGCTCGAGCCCGGACAGCCGAAGCTGTACGCGGCATTGCCCTACAAGGTCACGGGGATTGCCGTGCAATGTCCGAGAGAGGTCCGGCGCGGCGAGGATATCAAGATGGATCTGCAGGTTACCGGGTCCGGGCGCAAGCGCAACATCGGACCGCACGCTGCGCGAATTGAGGTCATCCGCCCGGACGGCAGCAACGCGGGCTACCACGCGCGCACGGTGTATCTGCCTCGTGGCGCGGGACTTTACTCCTTTGCCCCTGCTCTGAACGAGCCGGCCGGCAGGTGGAAGCTCGAGGTTACCGAGAGCATCTCGGGCAGTCGAGCCTGTGCGGAGGTGGATATTAGGTGAAACCCGTGCGGGGCCGCGTTCGGTCGGCGCTCCCGCCGGTTGACCTGGCCGGCCAGGTTGCATAATGTCGGTGCTCGTGTCGGCGGGCAGCCAATAGGGGGAAAACGAACAAGGTCTGCGCCCTCTGTGGGTACAAGTTGCCCAATGGGGCGGCGCAGACACGGTCAACTGAATAACCGTATGACACCACCGGGTTGATCTCGAACCCGCGCTGTGCCTTCGCCTTGGGGAGAGGCAACTTTGGCAACAGTCTGCCACAGGAGTGAAAACAATGCGCAAACCCTGTCTAATGATCGTTGCTCTTATGATCGCTGCTGTATGCCCCGCGATGGCTGCGGAGGAAACACTCGCAGATAACCGCGGCATGGACCAAGATGTCGTTGCTAGGGCCGCTCCGGCCCCCACTCTGTACGCCAACGTCGTGGATTTCGGGGCCGATCCCGCCAACGCCGACAACACCGAAGCCATTCAGCGGGCTCTGAATTCCGCGCCAAAGGCCATTGTCCCGCCCGGGGTATACGCGGTCAACGGCACGGTGGTTATACAAGAGCGCCAGCACCTGCATCTGTGCGCAGGAGCATGGCTCCAACGCTTCGCTGACCGCACCGATAATACCAAGCCCGTCGTCCGTCTGATCAGCAATTGGGCCGCCCTCACGGGCGAAAGTCTCAACTGCGGCGTATCCACCGAGAACCCCAGTGGCGGTTTCACCGGCGAGCAAATCGTCAACAACGGGGTCGTCAACGTTGGACCCCTCGACGCTGGCGAGTACACTGACCCCAACATCAACTTCTGGATCATCGATTCGATCACCATCTCCGGAAGCTGGGAGGCAGTGCACGACTACGTCACTCCCCCTCACGACGACAAGGTCGACCGCAACGAACTGCTCACCCTTGTGAACTCAGTGACCCTGCCGGCCAAAGGCGGAAGCTGCTACCTCGGCAGGGTGTCCAACTGTTCGTTCCGCGATGGCGGGGTGGCCATCAAGCTTAACCCCGTCTGCAACGGCAACATATTCACCAATAACCTGTTTTACGAGATTACCCATAGCTGCTTCTATGCCGAAGGCGTCACAGAAAACGTGTTCAGCAACTGCTTCGTTCACTCTACCGGCGGGGTGACCGTGATCCGGTTGCGGCGCAGCGGCTACAACCACTTTTACGGCGTGATGTGCGAGCCCGGTGCGACCGGCCCCCAGGGTCGCTACACCCGGTTCTGTGACATCTCCGAAGACTGCTGGCATAACGTCCTCATTGGCCACGGCGATACCGGCCACGCCTATATCAACAACAGTAACAGCTCGCTCATCATCACCCATGCCACACTCGACCACCGGGGCGTAGCCTATTTCGGAGAGATCAAGACCGGGCAGATCGAGATCGGCCAGCCCGAACCCCAAGACCCCACCGCCCCCATCAGCGAAGTCTTCATCAGGAACTTCCAACCCACCAAACCTAGCGAATTCCACGACGTCTTCACCCTGGTCAGCGACTCCCCCAACCAGGTCTTCATGATGGAGATCAGCGTCACGTCGGGCTCTCCGGACAGCTCGAACCATAGCGGGGCGTCATTCATCGTCAGCGGCAAGACCAGCTCCGGCAACGAAGCCACGGCCACCGTCGACCGGATCGGCGGCAATCCTAACCTTCAGTGCCAGACCCACATCGAGGGCAACACGGTAACCGTTCAGTTGAAGCCTTCCCACTACCGCCACGGGCGATTCGTGATTATGCTCCGCGCCAAAGGGTCAGGGAACTGCGAAATCAGATTCATATAGAGACTGCGCCGACCGTTCTCCATGCCTCTGCGACAGTGCTGACGCCGGGGTAGCATCGTGCGTAGCTTCAGTTCCTGGCACTAAGCCAGAATGGCCTCTCTGCGCCCGTAGCACGGGTCGTTCGGCGTCACGTTGCCTAGGGCTTCGTGATAGCGCCGCTCCTCGTATTAGCCTGCCCTATGCACAAACTGAGGGGGAGGCGAATGTGCCGGAGCAATGATGTGTTTGTGGGCGTTGTCTGGTGCAGATGGGGTGAGCAAGCGAGGCGGAGAGGTGTGTCCGGTTGCCTCTGGGGCACTAATCGTGGTCTTCGGCACCAGGTTGCTTGGCGACAAGGCACGCTGAAGCCTTGGTTATGGTGCCAGCCGCGGGATTGGGGAGCTGAGGGTTGACAGGCCCGGCGTCAAGGGGCAGCCGGTAGCAGTGCCACGTCGCCGATGGCGCGTCGGAGCAACTGCTCATATGGCCAGCCAGTTCACCAGCCCGCCATGGGTCAGCCTGCTCCAGGAGGCTGGGGTAAGCATCAGCATGGACGGCAAGGGGCGGGCGACGGATAATATCTTCGTCGAGCGCCTGTGGCGGACGGTCAAGTGCGAGGGAGTATATCTGCACGATTATGGCAGCCCGCGGGAGGCACGGCAGGGGTTGTCGGGGTACTTTGAGTTCTACAATTACCGAGGCGTGCGTCAAGCCCTGTATTACCGCACGCCCTGGGAGCTCTATTCTGGCTGCCTGGGCGATCCTGCCCCCCGGGGGCCAGCGTGGGCACAGCAACCAGCCCTCTCCGGCCCTGCCGAGGCTAGCACAATGCATCTTAACTGGGATTACCCATATGGTCTGTTGCTGCGTCCAACATTCTCTGTTTGGTGCACTGATTCCTCCTGCTGCGGATCGTTTCGCTAACACAACCCGAGGTTGGAAGGGTTCTGAAGAAGATTCTGCCGCGAGAATTGAACAAGTAGGACAGCTATTGGGCGATAGCAGACACAGTCCCAGCTGGGTAGGAACAAAACTGTCGCTGCTTCGCCGC
>JALGTI010000156.1 GCA_029821455.1 Candidatus Zipacnadia bacterium
AATCGTCTTACTGCTGGCTACGGTGACTGCGGTGTCCGCTGCGCCAGTGACTTTCAGTGGTCGAGTAGTGGATGAAGATGGCCAGCCGGTAGCGGGCGCGCAGGTATGGCTGATTCGCCACGTCACCGACCGCTGGCGGTCCGAAGGACATCTGCTGGGCGAAACCCAGACGGACGCTGCAGGCAACTTCTTGCTGCCAGACGTTGATATTGAGCTTGATGAGGCTGCCTCCCGCCGCTTTGTGGCTGCCTATCGGCCTGGCTTAGCTGTGGGGTGGCTGAACAGGCGTTGGCAGAGCGAGGCGGTGGAGATTGTGCTGCCCCCGCCCCCGCCCTTGTCCGGCCAGGTCATTAGCGAGGCTGGCGAGGGCCTCGCCGCCGTCAAGATCGAGCCGCAGAGGCTAACGGCAGTCCACTACAAGCCACAGCGCAGCTACCTGCTGCTGCCCGAAGTGCTTATGCAGCGGCTGGCGGTCACCTCCGACCAGCAGGGCAACTTCACTTATCCCCTGGATGCCGCCTGAGACTCGCGTTGACGCCTGGCTGTGGGCTGAAGGATATGCGAAGCTTGTGTCCCACTATCGTGCGGATAAGCCCTGGGTTATCCGCTATCCCCCGGCCGGGACGATAACGGGACGCCTGATCTGCGAGGACGAGCCGGCCGTGGCTGCGCAGGTGGGCATCTCGGCGTCTAGCTGGACTGACCAATTCTCCGCCGCTGCCGAAGCGATCACCGATGCTCAGGGGCACTTTGAGCTATCCGGTCTGCCTGCCGGTCAGTACACGGTGACGGTGAAGCTCGGCACCCAATCGCTCTGGCAGGCTTACCCGAAAAAGGAGGTCGAGGTCACAGGCGGCACGACCACTGAGGTGGAGCTTGCCCTCCAGAGAGCGACACCTGTCTCAGGCAGAGTGGTGGAGGAGGGGACGGGCACGCCTGTGCCAGGAGTGGTGGTGTTACTCGAAGGCCCCAACGTCTGGTCTGGCCAGAATAGCACCACTACCGACGAAGATGGCCGCTACTTGCTCTATGCTCTGCCTGTCAAGACTAGCCTGCGCCTGTACGAAGTGCCCGAGCAATATGTGCCTAGCACGTACTTCAGCAGGCCGGTTACGGTTGGCGATTTCGAAGTGGTCGTGCCCGACTTCGAGCTCAAACATGGCGCCAGCATACACGGCATCGTGGTTGACGACCAGGGCCGACCGGTGAAGTGGGCGGAGGTGACCTGTAGCAAGGCGCCTTCATTGTCAAGCAACTCGACCCGGAAAAGCCAGTGGAGTTGTATGCCCAGGCCGGCCCGTTGATGCCTGTTGCAGTGGTAACCGTGATGCCCCAGGAGCAGACAGAACCGATCATTCTGACCGTGCATCCCGATGTGGGGGTTACCTTGACGGGCACAGTCGTGGACGACCACGGCCAGCCCGTGGCAGGCGCCGAGGTGATGATCTCCTGGAATAGCCCCGGGTGGGGGACCGGCCTGATAGCTCGCGAGCGCAGCGATGCGCAGGGACATTTCCGCAGTGAGCCGGAGTGCCCCCTGTACTCCTATCATGCTCAGGTCTCAGCCCCAGGCCACGCACCGGCGCAGAGCGAGCGATGGACAGCCAAGCCAGGGCAGACCCATGAGTTCAACCCCATCGTGCTAATTGCTACCCGTGGTGTTGTAGCTGGTCGCGTCTCGGACGCGGATGGCAATCCCATATCTGGCGTCCGCGTTTACAATCGCGGTGATGGCGCTGAGGAGGTCAGCACTACCACTGACGATCAGGGGCAGTTTCGGCTGGAGGGTCTCTTTGAGGGCCCGGTCTGGGTGTTTGCCGAGGCGGACGGCTACCAGTTCGGCGGAGCCGCCACGGAGGCCAGCAGCGATGATGTCCTTATCACCCTGTCGCCGCCTGACGCGACGCCCGAACTCGGCCCGCCGATCCCTATGCCACGCCAGGTGGATGTCCAGAAGGATCACGAGATCGCCATGCAACTCATCTCTGAGGCACTGGAGATTATGGATCAGAGCGGCCCCTCCAGCCTCGAATACATGCGCCCGAACATGCGCCAGAATCTGGTCTGCCGCCTCGCGATTCTGGATACCAACCGGGCCCTGGCCCTGTCGGCAGCGGCCGGGGGCACCTACGACCGCCCAATCTACCGCGCTTTGAGCGAATACCTCATCTATGATGATCCGGACCAGGCCCTCCACTGGATCTACAAGCTTGGTGACGACTTCGCCCGCTTTGAGCTGCTCCCCCGGGCGGCCCGGCAACTGATACCAACCCAGCCTGACCGCGCCCGCGAGATCATAGACTACCTCCTGGGCGAGGCACTGGTTCTGGAGGAAGAGGAGTTCAGGCCCGCCTTTGTGGCTATCATGGCTGATCTGCTCTGGGAGCTGGACCCGGGGGAGGCTGAGACCTGGCTGCGGCGCGCCGCCGAGATGGCTGACGACCTGCCCTACACCCCAATGGGGGCCTCGGCCCGTGGGTGGGTCGCGATGAAACTGGCCCGGATAGACCTGCCCGCTGCGCTGAGCCTGATGGACGAACTTGAGTATATCGAAACGCCCGATGACTTTATCGAGCAGCACACAGCCCGCCTCGTCCTTGAGATCGCCACCACTGATCCTGAGCGCGTCGAGGATCTGCTCAAGACGCTGGACGATCGTGAGTACGCCCGCAAGGTGCCGGAAGTCTGTTATCGGATGGCTGCCGTGTACCCCGACCGGGCCATTCGCCTAGCCCGCACTATCGAAGAGGATTACATGTACGGTGGTGGGAGAGCCGTTGCCCTCGGGGCCATCGGCTACGCCCTGGCTCCCACTGATCCACAGCGCGCCGTGCAGCTCATCCAGGAGGCTGCCCAAGACCTGTCCGATTATCCCTATAGCGCCGCTCACGGCGGCCTCGCCGCTGCCTGCGCGGTACTGGCTCAGATTGCCGCCGAGATCGGCTGGTCTCAGACGGACAGCCTGGTACTGCGTGCCCTCTCCCTACGCTCGGCCACGATATGGCCCTATGACCCCAAATCCCGCGACGAGAACACCGCAGCCCTGGCCATGCGCCTGGCCTTCGTGGACCCACAGGCCGCCCGGCAACTCCTTGACTGTTGTTGGCCCCCAGGTACCCATGCTAGGTGGATGCCACCCGGTGGGTACGATTATCTTCACAACGCTTTGAGGGCTGCCACGATCATTGACCCTGACCTCGCCGTCGAGATGCTCCAGGAGATACCGGAAACCGGGCAATATGCGCCTGGGATGATGCCCGGGCTGGGGCCACGCGTCGACGGCCATCCCGAACCTGTGAAACTGCAGGCCTATTGGACGGTCACTGACTACCTGACCACGCCTCCCAGCCGCCGTCGAATAGAGGTTATGAGCAAGTATGGCTTGTGGGCGCCGGGCGTGGAGCCCAAGTGGCCCTGACGCTTTCGCGTGGCGCGGCCGTTCTCACTTGGTACTCTGCGAAGTGGCTTCGCTACGTAGCACGAGTCCCTAAAGCGGTACTCCCCCTCTCCTGCAATGAGAGGGGGCCAGGGGGGGCTTGCCCGCCATAGGAGGGCGACGATGGGTGAAGCAATATATTCCTATGGAATATATGATCTATGCATTTGGGGATTAACTCGACACAGGACGCGTCCAAAAAGGCCTAAGTAGGCCGTTTTTGAGGGGTGACCCTAGCGTCACCCCTACCTGGAGTACACCAACCACTCCCACTGCGCGCCACAGCACAGCTACGGTCACTGGGGCTTGCCCTGTGTTGAGTATTCTAGTTCCGTATCGCCGATGATAACGGTATCGCCCTCATTTGCCCCTACGTCTTCCAGGCGCTGGAGGATACCAGCCTTCTCCAGCCGCTCGTGTAGCCACGCCACGCCGGCCTCGCTGTCCAGATTGGTGCGCGTCACCATTTCCTCAACCTCACTGCCTCGCACGATGAAGACACCCTCGGCGGCCTTCTGAACTGTCAGGGGGCGGGCAGGACGTTCAGGCATCGTGAATACTTTTTCAGCGGCACCCGCGCGCGCGTACGGCTCTTTGGGAAGCAATTCAAGCAGTCGAGCGGTGACATACCGCATGAGTTCCTGGACGCCCTGAGTGGTAGCCGCCGATATGGGGAAACAGGCAAGGCGCTCACGCTCAAAAAACGCCTGACAGCGTTCCAGGTTGTCGGCAGCCTGGGGCAGGTCAATCTTGTTGAGGGCTACTATCTGAGGAAGCGAAGTCAGGCGGGCATCGAATTGGGCCAACTCCGCATTGAGGGCCTTGAAGTCTTCCAGCGGGTCCCGTCCCTCAATACCTGCCACATCTAGCATGTGGATCACTAGTCGCGTACGCTGGACGTGGCGGAGGAACTGATGCCCCAGCCCCGCCCCCTCAGCCGCGCCCTCAATCAGCCCTGGCATATCAGCCAGCACATAGCTGACTCCGTCGTCAACCTTCACCACGCCGAGGTTAGGGGCCAGAGTGGTGAAAGGATAGGAGGCGATCCTGGGCTTGGCCGCCGAGACGACCGAGATAAGCGTTGACTTGCCCACGTTCGGGAACCCGATGATACCGACATCGGCCAGGAGCCGCAGCTCCAGACGAAGCCGATGGCGCTCACCATTCTGCCCCATCTCTGCAAAGCGTGGTGTGCGGCGGGTGGAGGTAGCGAAGCGAGCATTGCCTCGGCCACCGTCACCCCCACGGGCCGCTGTAAGCTTCTGTCCCGGCCGTGTGAGATCGGCCACCTGCTGCCCCGTCTCGGCATCATAGACCACTGTCCCAGGCGGCACTTTGATAACCAAGTCCTTGCCTGATTTGCCGCTCTTGTGGGAGCCCTGACCATGCTCTCCGTTCCGTGCTTTGTAGTGGGACTTGTATTGGAAGTCCAGGAGTGTGGTTAGATGGGGAGCGACGGCCAGTATGACATCTCCACCCTTGCCACCGTCGCCACCATCCGGGCCGCCACGGGGCACGTACGCCTCGCGGCGGAAGCTCACGCAGCCATTGCCGCCTCTGCCACCGTGAACCTCGATCTCAGCCTCATCAACCAACATCGGAATCTCTGCCTCCGCATTCTTGCCCCTACCATTTCAAACACAATTGCCGACACACGTGGCGCCGGCAATCGTTGCTGACTACACTGGTCCCGCCTTGCCCTGCCTAAGTGGCCACCTCAGCCACCACACTGACGCGCTTCTGGCCACCACGACCGGTCTGGAACTGCACGATACCATCCTGTAGCGCAAACAGAGTATCATCCCGGCCCACGCCGACATTGCGCCCGGCCCGTACCTTGGAGCCGCGTTGACGCACAATTATGCTGCCCGCGGTCACGGCCCCACCGCCCGGCGCCTTGACGCCCAGGCGCTGCGACCGACTGTCGCGCCCATTCCTACTGCTTCCCATACCCTTCTTATGTGCCATTGCTTGTCACCTGCTGCTGTTAGATATCTATACTGAGATGCCGGTAATCTTCACCGCAGTAAAATCCTGGCGATGCCCGCGCATTAGCTTGTAGCGTTTCTTCGGTTTGTACTTGAAGACGCGGATCTTGCGGTCGCGGCCCTGCTGGACCACCTGCCCAGTCACCTTGGCACCCTCAATATGCGGTGTGCCGATGGACAGCTTCTCACCGTCGTGCACCGCCAGCACCTTATCGAATGATAGCTCGGCGCCCGGTTCAGCGTCCAGCTTGTCCATCTTGACGGTCTTGTTTTCTTCGGCCCTGTACTGTCGGCCACCTGTTTCGAAGATTGCGTACATCCCTACGCCATCCCTTCTACACGGAAGCAAACGCGCAGCCGCTGCACCACCACTCGGCTGCACGCAACCATATATTAGCGAAATCCAGCAGCCAAGTCAAGTGCACAGTGGTATCACTCGCCCAGTTGCCCCGTAGGAGTGCCTATTCTGCCTCCACGGCCACGGCAACGACTGTGCCGGCCGGGATGTCAACGGTGAAGGCCGCCGCGCCATCGCTGGTGACATCCCGACACGCCTCGCCGCTGACTGGCTCTGTAGCTCTGAATGAGCCACCAAGTAGGGCGGGGTCAATTGTCACCCGTACCGCCTTATCCTCACCACTATGATTCTTCAGCGTAAAGAGCAGTTCTTTGCCCTCAAATCCGCCGAAGCGCTCGATCTGCACCTGGTCGTCAGCGGTCCGCGCCAAAGTGATCGGCTCCCAGCCGGCTGCACATAGGCGCTTGAGAATTGGCACGTATGTTTTCATCAGCGCTATGTAGTCGGAGCCAGTGGTGCTGTAGTAGCCGCCGGGCCAGATGCCGTAGAGCAGGTGGTCGCGGACGTAAGAATCCTGATAGTGCTCTGACCTACACGGCAGCGTGCAGACGGGCTTGTGGCGGGCCATGGTGCGAGCGTATGTGTCTATATTCTGAATGTTCCACTCATAGCCGAAGATGTCCAGCAGCGGCAGCGTCGCTGCCACAGGCGAGATAGTGCCCTGATTGGCAATGAGATAGCGGCCTTTGGCCCTAAGCCTGGCGACCACTTCCTTCTGCAGCTCGTAGGTGGACATATCCTTGACGATCACTGGGTCGAGGGTGTCGGGGTCAAACAGCAGCGGCTCATCAGCGTATGCAAAGTGCTCACGGCGGTAGTTGAAATGGTACCCGCTGCTATAGAAGTTGTCCCAGCCGAAGCCGGCCGGACGTGCGCCGTGGTCTGCGTAGTACTTCTCCATCGCCGGCCACCACCTGTTGACGAAGAACTCGCCAGAGCCGCCGGGGATGTCAGGGTCAGCATTCAAGGGAATGTATGTGGCTCTCAGGTATGGCACCCCTTCCGTCAGTGCGGCGCGACCGTAGATCTTGCCTTCAGGGTTATGAATAAGCGACTTCTGATAGGCCTGGAATACCGCCTCCATCCAGCCGTCGTAGTCAGGGCCCAGGTAGTCTTCGTTGTAGGGGAAATGGTAGTCCCAGCGCGGCAGCGGCTCGCCGCGGTTGGGGTTGGCGATGTATCTGACCCGCTCCATAATGTCGTGGCTATCGGCTGTCTCGTAGCCCTCCATTGTCACGTGCATGTTGGTCCAGTCGATGTATGGGAAGGCGAAGTAGCCGTTCTCGTTGTCGTATCGTACGGCTTCAGCATGGCTTTCAAGCGGGCCGCGCTCATCGGTGCCCCAGTGATACTTGAAGCCTAGATCAGGCAGATGAGGGTTGCCGGATAGATCGCCCCAGCAGACCCAGCCGCCATCCTCAGGAATGCGCTTCTCGAAGTACTCCGGGAAGTAATCGTAGTACTTCTGTACCGTCGAGCGGAATGCCCATTGCGGGTCGCTGCGGAAGATGTAAAACTCAAACTCAGCAGCCTGGTTTTGTTTCACCGCAGCCGGGGTCAGACAGAAGTCATAGGCGATGTACAGTAGTTTCATCCGCGGGTCATAGACCATGTGCTGTATCCGTGGGGGAACTATGGGTAAGGCGAGGCTCAGAGCGTGGCCCTTGTTGTTGAGGCAGCAGAAAGGATAGGCCGACCAGCGGGGCGAGCGTGGGTACCCGGGCTGGTACCAGAAGTCGCCCTGCCCTCCGACAGTGCGTTTGGTGCGGATATCATCCCACCAGGTCCAGCCCTCGGCATCCAGCGGCAGGGCGAAGTAGAGTGTCAGGGGGCGGTCAGCGTCAGCTGCATCCTTGACCGTCACGTTGCACTGGATGCGGTCGCCGTTGGGGCTGTAAGCGGCAGCAACGCTCAGGCCGTCGGCGTAGGCCTGGCGTTGGGTCAGTACGATACCCCGGCGCGTGAGCTTGCCTTCGACCAGTCGGGGATTCTCATCAGTTCGCCAGTCGCGAATCAGCAAACCGGAAAAAGCCTCGACCGCAGCGTCGGCCTTGTAGATGCTGCCCTTGGGGTCGCGCAACTGCGCCACGCGGCCGCTGCCATCCAACACCAGCGCCAGGCCATCCTGGGCCACCACCTGGTGCAGCGGCGCTTGGCGTGGCTGTTTGTGCGGCTG
>JALGTI010000157.1 GCA_029821455.1 Candidatus Zipacnadia bacterium
GAGCCAGCCAGAGGTGAACTATGCTGTGCGATTTCCATACCCATACGACGCTGTCAGACGGCGTGCTCAGCCCAGTTGAGTTGATCAGACGCTGCATCGTGGCCGGGTACACTGCCGTTGCGCTCACCGACCACAGTGGCCCCGGAGAGATGGAGCGCATAATCAGAGAGGTTGTGCGCGACTGCTTGCTGGCCCGGGAGCGCTGGGATTTTCCAGCGTTGCCGGGTATTGAATTGACGCATGTGCCAGCCTCAGCGATCTCTGAGCTAGCAGCCGAGGCGAGGGAGCTAGGGGCTGTGGTGGTCGTGGTGCATGGCGAAAGTCTGGCAGAACCGGTGGAGGAGCCCGGCACGAACCTGGCTGCGGTGGCCTGCCCGCATGTTGACATCCTGGCCCACCCGGGCTACCTGGCCGAGGAAGAAGCGCGCCTAGCCACGGAGACTGGCGTCTTCATTGAGATCACCAGCCGGCCCACCCACGGCCTGGCAAATGGGCAAGTGGCCAAGACAGCGCAAGCCTATGGTGCCAAGATGCTCGTCAACAGCGACGCCCACGGGCCTGATGACCTGCTGACTGAGAGGTTTGCGGGACGGGTTGCGCGAGGCGCGGGTCTGGATGACGAGATGATACAGCAGGTGCTACAGACCAACGCTGAAGAACTACTGCGGCGTGCCCAGGCGCGACTGCCTGAGGAGTCTCGCTGATGAACAGATGCCTTCTCATGGTGCTGCTGGCGGCGGTAATGGCTCTATCCGGCTGTGCGCGAGGCGGCGAGGGCGGCCCGTCGCCTGTGCCCGAGGCAGTCCTGGATATCTATGTGCGGATGACTGGCCCGGTGCGCGACCATTTCTACTATTACGTTGCCTTCGATACGGATGATGATGCGGGCGCGGACTTCCCTGTCCCGGTGGCGGCGGGGCCATATTGGGGCAATGGCTGGGGCACCGGCTCCATCACCTATTTCCTGGAATACCACAACGGCCAGTACAATCTGTTCGCCGCCAACCTCAATGTGACGCTGGAGGATTTCACCGGCGGCTTTGTTTCGGCCGGCGGGACGGTCACAGGCCATGACACCGGCGTGCTGCGCCTGACAGTCACCGACATTAACCTGGGAAGCGCTACACTCGCCGGCACCGGGAGTATTACAGGGGTGACCAATGATTCAGACCAGAATGCCGGGGTCATTACTCTGGAAACCGATGCGGCCGGCAAGACCGTGGCCGGGACGGTTAGCTTCACGCCGGCCGCTGACGGCAGCCGGGATCTGGATGCGGCCGAGCAGGCCCAACTAGATGCGCTCAACGCCGGGGGAGTGACGTTAGCCTCGGATTCGCTTGATGAGTTCGGTATTACTCTGACGATCAGTGCCGCCGCCGGGGCGCAGACTATCACGATAGACCCCGCTGAGGCCGAGCTGAGCTGGAGCTTCACAGCCGCCAGCACCGGCGCGGTGGTCAATGGAACGGCTACGTTGACTTGTAATTCATCTACACCGACCGGCAATCCGCCGATTCCGGGGCTTGAGGTCGGCTGTGATGATATGTCAGTTGGCGACACAGCGACCATCGCCCTGGAAATCTCCGAACTCGCCACGTTCATCGGCCCACCGTATGACTATGTGGTTCCGGTCAACAGTAGCATACTGCGGGCTACCATAGATATTGAGGAGCTCGGCGGCCACGCTGTTGATAACCTCAGCATCAACTTCATAACGACAACCGAACTTATCTTCGATCCGAGCGTGGTGGACCCCGACCAGCACGTCTATGACGCTCTGGGGCCGTTGGGTAATGACGCCATCTTGCTGTATGATCCCTGGGAGTTCAGATCCATTGACAATGATGAGGCGTTCGTCAAGGAGTTGGCTGGCGACACGACACTGGTAGGCCCAGCCACTCAGGACGAGAAGGATGCCGTGGATATCATAGACTGGTCGGTCAGCACACGGCGTTTGAGGTGAGCAAGTCTGCGAGCTATCGTTCAACGGGTCAGTCAGGCCGAGGTAACTGTTGAGGGGCGCTCTGTGGCCAGTATTGGGAGCGGACTGGTGGTCCTGGCCGGCTTCAAGGGCGATGATGGGGCGGAGGATATTGAATACGTCAGCAATAAGCTGGCGCACCTGCGCATCTTTGAGGATGAGGTGGGGAAGATGAATCTTTCGGTCATCGAGACAGGAGGAGAAGTGCTGGCGGTGCCGAACTTCACACTGTACGCCGACACGCTGAAGGGCCGGCGGCCCAGCTTCTCGAAAGCTGCAGGGGCGGAGCTGGCCGAGGTGTTGTTCCAGGACTTCTGCGCCGCCCTGCGCGGACGAAGCGTATCAGTGCAGACGGGCGTGTTTGGCGCCCATATGCACATTGGTCTCGTCAACGACGGGCCTGTGACATTGATATTGGAAAGCGAGGCGAAGCTGGAGGGGCAGTGAGCGTCTCGGGGCTTGTTGAGGTACAATGGCACGCAGGAGGAAAAAATCAGCACAGGCAACCACCGCACAAAGGCAGGCGCGGATCCGGCTGCATGTGGGCAACAGACTTGCCGGTGAAGGCCTGATTGATAGGGCCATCGAGCACTACCAACGCGCAGCGGATATGGATGGCCACAATGCGGATGTGAGGGTGGCATTGGCTGACGCCTACTTCGAGGCGGAGATGCCGGCCAAGGCGTATCAGGCCTACAAGAAGGCCCTCAAGATCCATCCGCGCCACGCCGATGCGCATTTCAGTCTCGGCGAGTTCTTCCTGCATCAGTGCCGCCCACGGGCCGCGCTCACGGCGATGACCCGGGCCGTCGAGTGCAATCCAATGCGCACCTACTACGTCTATCGCCTCGGCGAACTGCACTGGCTGATGGGCAATCTGGATGCCGCGTTGTCGCAGCTTCAGCGCGCTGCGGAGCAAGCGCCTGACGATGGCTTCTATCACTTCAAGCTGGCGGACATCCACTTCGCCCGAGGCGAATTGGACAAGGCGACTGCCGAGTATCAAGCCGCTGTCCGCTGCGCCCCGCTCGATGAGTTTTACCACCTGCGCCTGGCCGCCGCGTATAAGCGTCAGGGGCAGCAACGCTCGGCCCTGCTGATGTTCGAGCGCACTGTGCTCATCCAGCCCGACTCTCCCGCGTATCGGTATCTGCTGGCCCAGCATCTCGACGAGATGGGGCACCAGGAGCGCGCGAACTACCACTACGAGCGCGCCGGGGAACTGGACGCGTACGAGCGCGACTACGTCCGCCGCGTCCAAGAGCGGTGTGGGAGCGGCTAGACGGCTTGTTATTGGCACAGGAGATCGCGGGGGAGACCGCTTTGTTGCGTTCAACAAGTGGTTCTATGAGTCTCCGTAGGGGCGCGATTCATCACGCCCCGATACGTTACGAGAGATACGGTGCGATGAATCGCGCCATCAGTGACGTACCTGCCCCCTGGCCCCCTCCCTGAAGGGAGGGGGAACGGAAGGGGCGGTAGGCGAGACGTCTGCGCGACTAAACCTCTCCCGTAGGGCAAGCTTCTCCTTCGGCTAGCTCAGGACGGTGAGCCTGTCGAACCGCAGCTTGCTCCAAGCGTCCGTGAGCGAGATGCCCGCCTTCGCTGTTGCTTCGGGGGACAAGCCTGCCGCACGCGGAACAGGTGAAGGCATGAAGATAGAATGTCTGTCGCTGGGGCCGCTGGGCACGAACTGCTATGTGGTTGGCTGTGAGGCGACGGCCAAGGGTTTCATCGTGGACGCGGCCGATGAGCCGCAGCGCATCCTGCGGGTCATAGACGACAATGGGCTGCAGATGGAGGCCATCTTTCAGACGCATGGGCATCCAGACCATACGGCGGCGCTGGCGGAGGTGGCGGCTGCCACGGGCGCGGATATCTATCTGCACCCGGCTGAGGTGGCGATGCTAGACACGTTCGCCGGTTCACTTCGCCAGATGTTCGGGGACGTGGCCTGGCCCCTGGCGCATTGCACGTATGAGGAGGGAGACGTTATCAGCGTCGGCGAGCTGCGCGTCCAGGTGCTCCACACGCCTGGCCACACGCCGGGGTCAGTCTGCCTGTTGGTGGATGAGGTGCTGTTTTCGGGTGACACGCTGTTTGCCGGCGGTGTGGGACGCTGGGACCTACCGGGCGGGGATTGGGAGGCGCTGGCGCGCTCGCTGAAAAGGCTGGCGACTTTACCGGATGCAACGGAGGCCCTGCCTGGTCACGGCCCTGCCAGCACAATCCGCAATGAGAAGCGCAGTAATCCTTATCTGATTGAATTGAGCCGGAACGCGTGATAATAGAATCTGATGTAACAAGGTGAGGCAATGGCATCGCTACGCATCGAGAATGCAAGTATCCTGACGATGGTTGACGGGTCAGGGTTGATTGAAGAGGGCGTGGCCGAAGTCACCGGCAACGAGATCAGCTACGTTGGCCCGGCTGCGGATGCTCTGGCAGCGGAAGCGGAGCAGGTCATTGATGGCTCAGGTTGCGTGCTGCTGCCGGGACTGATCAATGCCCACACCCACCTGGCGATGACGCTGATGCGCGGCTTTGCCGATGATGTGCCGCTGCAGACGTGGCTGGAAGAGAAGATCTGGCCGACGGAGATGAAGCTGACAGAGGAAGATGTGTACTGGGGGGCGATGCTGGGGGCGGCGGAGATGCTGCGCGGGGGCATTACCTGCTTCAATGATATGTATCACCACTATACGGCCACCACTCAGGCGGCGATTGACAGCGGCATTCGCGCCTGTCCGTCAGGCGTGCTGCTGGGCTTCCTGCCCAATGCTGAGGAGTTGCTGGCACAGGCGGTTGAATTCGTCAGGCAGACACTGGAGCAGAACCACCCACGGATTCATCCAATGCTGGGCCCGCATGCTCCCTATACGTGCCCCGATGACCTGCTGCAGAAAGTGGCGCAGCATGCCGAGGACCTGGGAGTGCCCATTCATATCCACCTGGCCGAGACAGAGCAGGAGGTCAAAGACAGCCTTGAGGAACACGGCCAGACGCCAGTCGCCCACATGGAAGCCATCGGGCTGTTTGAATGTCAGGTCTCGGCAGCTCACTGTGTGCATGTGGATGAGCATGATATTGAGATCATCGCCCGGCGTGGTGTCGGTGTGGCGCACTGTCCGGGTAGCAATATGAAGCTGGCCAGCGGGTTCCAGCCGTTGCCTGAGCTACTTGAGGCAAGCGCCACTGTGGGCCTGGGCACGGACGGATGCGCCTCCAATAACAACCTGGACCTCTTTGAGGAGATGCTGCTGGCCGGTATCATACATAAGGGCAACAGTGGAGACCCCACGGCTGTACCGGCCGAGGCGGTACTGCGCATGGCTACCGTGGGGAGTGCGAGGTCGCTAGGGCTGGGCGAACTGATCGGGACGCTGGAGGTGGGCAAGCGCGCCGATATGATCCTCGTGGACCTGAGCAAACCCCATCTACAGCCGCCCCACAATCTCGTCTCACATTTGGTCTACTCGGCGCGGGCCGATGACGTAAAGACCACCATTGTGGATGGCGAGGTTGTTTATCACGAGGGAAGCTTCACGGCGCTTGACGCGGAAGAAATCATCGCCAAGGCGCGGGAGCAGGCGCAGAGGTTGGTTGGGAGCGGCTAGGTGATGACTATGCCTTTCGCCAGATGGTGCCGGTTGGCGTGTCCTCCAGGATTATGCCCCGGGCGTGGAGTCGGTCGCGGATTTGGTCGGCGCGGGCGAAGTCCTTATTAGCCCGGGCCTGCTCGCGCTCGGTAATTAGCGCCTCGATCTCAGCATCCAAAGCCGCCGGGCCGCCAGCCCTAGCCTTCTCCACTTCGTCCCCCATAAAGCCCAGCACCTGATCGGCATCAGCCAGGAAGTCCAGCAGGCCAGCACGGTCTCCTGACTTGAACTGGCCTTCGTCAATAAGGACATTGAAGGCGCCGATGGCCTCGAATACGGTTCCCATCGCGCCGGGTACGTTAAGGTCATTGTCCATAGCCGCAATGAAGTCAGCGTGCGCCTTGTCCAGCACCTGGGCCGCTTGCTCGGTCTGGCCGGCCTCCAGTTGCAACTGCGGTAGGCGCTGGAGGAACGCGAACAGGTGACTGATAGCATGCTCGCTCTGGTGCAGGCCATCCAGCGTGAAGTTGAGCTGCTTGCGATAATGGGCAGTGAGGAGCTGATGCCTGACCGCCTCGGGTCGGAAGCCCTGCTCCAGGAGGTCGCGGAGGGTGTAGAAGTTGCCCAGTGACTTGGACATCTTCTGGCCGTCCACGAGCAGATGCTCCGGATGAACCCAGACGCGGCAGAACGGCTTGCCCGTGAAGGCCTCACTCTGGGCGATCTCGTTCTCGTGGTGGGGAAAGAGCAGGTCCACCGCGCCGGTGTGGATGTCAAGCGTGTCACCGAGGTATGCGTGGGCCATCGCCGAGCACTCAATGTGCCAGCCCGGTCGGCCCGGGCCCCAGGGGCTGTCCCACGATGGTTCGCCTTCCTTCGCTGCCTTCCAGAGCGCAAAGTCACCGGCCTCCTCGCGGTCATACTCGTCGCCCTCCAGACGCCCGAAGGCGCTGTCGCGGGCCTCTGAGTCCGGCCGGACGCCCGACAGTATCCCGTAGCGCGGGAAGCTAGACAGATCGAAATAGACGCTCCCCTCGGCAACGTAGGCATGGCCCTTCTCGACCAGGCCTTGGACCATCTCCAGCATCTGGGGGATATGCTCGGTGGCGCGGGGATACTGCCAGGCTGGCTCAATGTTGAGGGCCGCCATATCCTCCATAAAGAACTGTTCGTAGCGGCGAGTGTATTCGCTCAGTTCGACACCCTCATCACGCGCCCCGCGAATGGTCTTGTCATCCACATCGGTGATGTTCATGACCTGATGAACCTCGTAACCCGCATAACGCAGCCAGCGGCAGAGGCTGTCGTAGAAGACGAAGCTGCGCAGGTTACCGATGTGAGCAAAGTCGTAGACGGTTGGCCCGCAGGAGTAAAGCTTGACGGTTTTGCCGTCGGCCGGCTGGAATTCCTCTTCTTTGCGGGTTAGGGTATTGTAGAGTTTGAGC
>JALGTI010000158.1 GCA_029821455.1 Candidatus Zipacnadia bacterium
GCTTGTCGGTGAAGCGCTCAATGGCGGTCAGCACGTTGCGGAAGTTGAACAGCGGCTCCCCCACGCCCATAAAGACGATGTTGCCAGGCGACTCAGTGGCAGTCTGAAGGGTGATGGCCTGTTGGATGATTTCGCCGGCGGAGAGGTTGCGGTCGAAGCCGTCCACGCCTGAGGCGCAGACCACGCAGGCAACCGCACAGCCGACTTGAGTTGAGAGACAGAAGGTCGGCGCCCCCTTCATCTGGATGCTCACGCATTCCACCTGGCTGCCGTCTCGAAGTCTGACCAGATGCTTCTCGGTCTCGGAACTGTGGGCAATATATGTAGACTGCAAGGGCCCGATGGTGAAGTGTTCCGCGAGGGTAGCGCGGAGTTGCTTGGGCAAATTGGTCATTTCATCAAATGAAGCGGCAGCGTGCTGGTAGGCCCACTCGAAGACCTGCTGGGCCCGGTAGGAGGGCTGCCCGGCCGCTGCCAGCCAGTCGTGGAACCGCTCAGAGCTTAGCTCGTAGAAGGTTTCGGTGTCTTTGTCCTGCATTGTGGGATAGTTCGCAACTGCAGTGATTGAGTCCTTTTCGGCAAGTTTATGGAACAAATCAGGGGTTTGAGCGTCTCAATAAATGGGAATAAATACTATTGACAATAGTAGATAGAACAGCTATAATGAAATCAGCACACCGAAGAGATGCTCCAGGAGGATAGGAAGATGACACGCAGCAAGCTTTTGCTAATGGTAGTTGTGAGTACAGGGCTGTTGATGGTCGCTGCGCTGCCTTCACTGGCGCTAGGTGAGACCACCCTGTGGTATCGCGGGCACTTCGATGGAGAGGTGAGAGTTGAGGGCACTGGCCCCACACCCGGCTATCACTACTACCCCTCCTCGGGCGCCACGATACCGCTGCTGGAACATTACTACTCATACCCGCTGCCATGCGACAAGTGCGGATATTACCACAAGCGTGGCGAAAAGTGCCCGGAGACCGACGAGGAATGCGATGGCAGCGGCAGCCACGTGCGCAGGGATCACGTCTATCAGCCCTACAGGCTGCTGCCAGGGGCGTACTACTACAAGCGCCAGCCACACTACAACTTCCGCACGCCAATCAATGTCGGGTATCCGTATGTGAAGTACAATCAGCGCTGGTAGGCAGTAGTCATCACCTATCAGGAGAACATAAAATGTTGATCGCAAGTACTATCAGATGTAGTAACAGGCGGGGGGCAGTAGACGCACTGCACCAACACACAGAAAGGAGTGAGTAGGATGGTAACCTCCGTATTCAGTCGTAGCATTGCCGTAACACTGGTGTTGGCACTTGCCTGCACTGTGGTGGGAATGCCCAAGGCGCACGCCACCAGTGACTGGGTCAAGGTCGTAGCAGGGATAGCCGCCGGCGCTCTGGTTTACGAAGCCCTGGATGACGACGGCCCGTCCTATCGGTCACGCGCGCCAGTGTACCGCCGCTATGACCCGCCCCGCCGGTACAGCTACCGGGGCCCGACCCCTCGTGAGGCCTATGATAAGGGCTACCGCGACGGCTTCAGAGATGGGGCCGACTATGGGTACGAGGAGGGTTGGCACGACGGTCAGCGCGTCGGGTTCCGGCAAGGCGAGCGTGCCGGCTACCGCGAGGGATACGGGGATGGCAGGCGCGATGCACGGCACCGTGGGCGCCGCTACTCTCCGCCGGCCTGGCACCCACCCGGTAGGCAAGGCGGTGGATACTGGTACTACTAGGCGAACAACGGCGGTGTGGTGGAACAAGACTGGTGACCGGCGAGTCTCAGTGCCAGTAACAACTTAGCAACAGGCTTCCCCGCCGCACCAAACCGCACTGCCCTCGGCCTCACAGCCGGGGGCAGCGCGGTTCTGGGGAAGCCTTCTACTGTAGGGGCGTGATTTATCACGCCCAGATCTGTCCCGAACCACGGGGCGCCATGAATCGCGCCCCTACAAAACCGGCTCGCGCAGGATGTCCTCCTTTGACATGACCCTGATTACGCCTGTTCACCCTCAGAGGGTGGCTCTGCCTCTGCCACCTGTGTCTCGATGTGCTCGCGCACCTGGTGGGCAATGTCTTCGGCTTTGGTTTTCAACTCCTCGGCCTTGGCCTTGAGTTCCTCGGCGCCCTCGGCGGCCTTCTCCTTGATCTCCTCTCGCAGCTCCTTGCCCGACTTGGGCGCGAACAACAAACCGAGTACGGCTCCCACGGCTGCGCCGACTACCAGTGCGCCGATAACCGAAAACAGTCCTGTCCCACCACGATCATCACCTTGTGCCATTTTCGCCTACCTCCTCACGTAATCGTAATCTGTCCAAAGCGTCGCTTGCCAACCTGCAGGACGGCGCCCTCGCTGACCGCGACCCTTGCCATCTCATCGCTAACTACCTGGTCCTGCAGCTTCACCCCGCCCTGCCTGATAAGCCTGCGCGCCTCGCCCTTGCTCCGGGCAAAGCCGGCCTTGAGCACCAACTCCACGATGCCTATCGTCCCACCGCTGAGCTCCCCGGCTGCAAGCGCAATCTCCTGCAACTCGCTGGGCTTTTCACGCTGGGTAAAAACGCGGTCGAACTCTTCGGCAGCCTCCTGTGCGGCAGTTTCAGAATGGTAGCTGGCGACGATAGCGCGCGCCAGGTTGGCTTTGGCCTGGCGGGGATGCAACTTCCCTGTCTCAATATCGGCCTGCAGAGCCTTGACTTCAGTCCGCGACTTATCCAGCAGCAGGTGATAGTAATCAGGCATCAATTCGTCGGGGATTGACATCAGCTTGCCGTACATCTCGGTGGGCAGTTCAGTGATGCCGATGTAGTTCCCCAGTGACTTGCTCATCTTCTCCGTGCCATCGGTGCCCACTAGCAGGGGCCAGGTCATAACCACCTGCGGCGTCATACCATAGGCGCGCATTATATCGCGGCCCACCAGGAGGTTGAAGAGCTGGTCGTTGCCGCCTATCTCCACGTCAGCCTCCACCGCCACAGAGTCGTAGCCCTGGATGAGTGGATAAAGCGTCTCCAGTATCGTGATGGGTATGCCGTCACGGAGGCGCAGGGAAAAATCATCGCGCTCCAGCATCCGCGCCACTGTGTAGTGGCCTGCAATCTCCAGCATTGCTGACGCACTCATCGGAGCGAACCACTCGCTGTTGTAGCGGATCTCGCACTTGCCGACATCCAGGAGCTTGCCGACCTGCTGGGCATAGGTCTCGGCGTTGACCATAATCTCATCTTCAGTGAGCATTGGGCGGGTCTTGGAGCGGCCGCTGGGATCGCCGATGAGGCCGGTGAAGTCGCCGATGATGAAGACCACCTGGTGGCCAAGTTCCTGGAACTGCTGCAGCTTGCGGATGGGGACGCTGTGGCCCAGGTGCAGGTCAGGAGCGCTGGGGTCAGCACCATACTTGATACGCAGGGGCCGGCCCAGGCGCAGTTTCTCCAGCAATTCTTCGCGGGTCTCCAGGCCCACACAGTTGCGGGTGAAGAGTTCAAGTTGCTCTTCGGGCGTCATACTGTTATCTCCTGCCTCGACTCAGGCCCGGGGAAACCAGCGGCAACGGACCGGGCCGGAGGCGATGTATCAGTGGTGCTAGCAGCAGGCTACTGGTCGTCCGTAGTTGTGACCTTGATCTCAATGCGCATCTCCTTGCCGCACTCAGGGCACTTTATCACCAGCACCGTACTGCTGACACCGACTTCGGTAGGCGCCACAACGGTAGTGACGACCTCCGGCGCGGTGGGCGCAGGAGCCACGGGCACCGGTCCCGGTGGGGTCTCAACAGTGACTGCCTCGGCGGGCGTCTCGGGGGTAGTCGGAGCTGGCACCTCAGCCGGCGGCGCTGTCTCCGGCTCTGTTGGAGCTGGTTCAGGAGGCGCAGGGGCCTCGGGCACCGGCTCGCCGCCGGTCAGGTCAATCTTGACCAGGAAGTTGTCAGGCGAGAAGTCCACCCCGGCCAGGGGGAAGGCGTAGACCTGCTCCGGCCCGATCTCCACCGAACTTGCATGCACCGGTGGCCAGGCCGGCGCGCCCAGGTACTGCGTGCCATCCCTGGCCGTAACGCTCAACTGCGTGATAACCCAGTTGGGCTGCTCCTCGCTGCCAGTGTTTTCCCATTTGGCCTCCATCATGGCCAGGTCAGCGGCGGAGATCTTCTGGGTCACGTCGCCCACTTTCACTGCGAAATAGCCGCCGCCCGGCAGCAAGCTGCCGATGCCCGAACCGGAGGCGACGCCGAGTTCGGCCACCTTAATCTCGCCCGTGATGGTGCGGCCATCGCGGAAGGTCACGGTGCCCTCGATGGGCGTAGCCTCCTGCTGGGCCAGGCAAAGCCCACCAAGAGCCAACAACACCGCTATGGCAACAGCCAGTCTCACTAAACTCCTCATAACTATCACCTCTCCTTGTAACTGGCGGGCTTAGTGCCGCCCTGCCAGCATTTCCACAAATGCCTCCATTCGCACCCGGGCCCTGGCGTCAACCGGTCCGGGGCGGTCACCTTCAATGGTTAAGACCGGCACTGATACCCCGCGCTTTATGAGCAGGTCCTGTATCTGCCGGAAGCAGAACGTCTGCACGTAATGAATCAGGCCCTGAATGCGGCGCCGGCCGACCTGCTCGTTGATGTCCCGGATGCGACCAAACACATCGTACGGATACGTATACCGCTGGTACTGGGTGAGTAGATCGCAGTTGAGGCTGGGCGCCATCGTGAACTGGCGCTGCACCTCGTTGAATACCACCTGCGCGCCTATCTCGTCCAGCACCTGATAAATATCGGTATAGATGGGCGGCACGCCGATGAAACCGAGGCGCACATCCCCATCACTGCCTGGCCGCTGCTGGACCTCTTCCCAGAAGTTCGCCACCCGCGCAGAAAAAGCCTCCACGTCCCCGCAAAAGTCGCTGCAGCAGACCTGGTAGTAGTGATTCTCGAAGCCACTGACCTTTCCCTCCTGCCAGGTGGCCTCATCAATGCACGCAATCATACTGCGTAGCTCCACCAATGAGGCGCGTTCCGCCTCGCATTGGCCCCAGTCTACGCCGAAGTAGTCCATCAGAGCCTGTAATTGGGCCCGCAGCAGCGTCTCGTCCCTGTCATAGGGGTAGGCGAAGGGAATTATCTCCACACCCTTAGCCTGCAGTGTCTCCATCATCGCATGGGTCTGGCTGCAATCGCCCTGGGTCACAGCAATGACGCGCTTGATGGCGGATTCGAGCACCGTGGAATAGATGCCCTTGATCCAGCCGCAGACATTGGACGGGTAGCCGTCCCGTTCGGCGGCCGCCACCAGACGCTCAGGCTCGGGGTGCTCAATGAAGACGTTATTGAGATCAACCGGCTTGACGCCGGCCGCCAGTAACACCTCCACGGGGATGGTTGTTGTGATGCCGACCTCCTCGCTCACAGAACTCCCACCAGTCTGTGGCATTGCGGGATGATGCGCACAGCGTCGAAGTAGCCCTGGCACAGCGCCTGTAGCTCCAGGAGAGTCGCCGCCGCCACCGGCTGCACCTGCGCGTTGACGGCAGTTACAGGTTGAAGCACCAGCGGGACTGCTGCGTCTACCTCAGCAAGCACCTGGCAGGCAGCCTCGACCTCCTGAGCAGCAACGGTTCCCGTTATCACCAGCTTAAGCATTGCGTTGCGCCGACGGGCGATCCCAAGAGATGCGGCGAAGCGCTCCAGTGGGGCTGGATTATCAAGCGTTGAGGGGAGCTTGACATCCATTGCCACCCAGTCTACGCACTCGATCACCCGTGCAAGCTGCTCCGGCCGATGGCCGGCTGTCTCCAGATAAACTTGCCAGCCCGCCTCGCGCAGAAGAGGGGACAGGGCATTGATGAACTCAGGGTACAGCAATGGCTCACCGCCAGTGATGGCCACCGAATGGTGCCTGGCGTCGCAGTCACGCCCCAGTCGCTTGAGAAGCTCGAAGCAGGCGGTTGGCGCGACTGGATTGTCAACAGTTAAGAACTCGCCACCGCCCGGCGAGCGCTCAACCCGGCAAGGGCCGTCTACCACTCTCGCCTCGGGCTGGTCGCAATAATGGCAGGCCAGGTCACAGCCGCGTACCCGCACAAAAAGCTGGCGGACGCCCACCAGCAGCCCCTCGCCCTGGGCTGAGGAGAAGATCTCATAGAGGGGAGCAGCCAGGGGTTGAATGGGCATTTATGGCACCGTCCTGACCTTGCCCTGGGCGTGAGCAGCGCCAGCCATCTCCTCAACGTAGGCATCTAGCAGCGCGGTGGCGAGGTCTGCGGAGTCCACTCCGAGTTCGACCAATCCGATGGCAGGGACGGGTGCACCAGTGGGGTCCACGTTGGTGCCCAGGTGAATGAGGCCGGTAGTGGGTGAAGTGGTGGCGATGGAGACGGTGAGCTTGCGCTCCGCGATGAAGATATCATCTCCATAACGGCGCAGCCCCTCCCCTACCCCACGCTGGTGCAGCAGTTCGGCAGTCAGCGCGACCAGCAGCCTCTGACGCAGCACTGCGACGCTGATATCGGGCGGCTCTTGCTCGGCAATAAGGTGGAGCATCTGAGCAGCGATGATGGTTGCGCCGGCGCGCTGGTCTTCCCGGTCCACCAGGTGCTCGGTGAGCACCTTACAGGGGCCCAGGAAGGCCACGACCGCGTCGCCGCTGATGCCGAAGCGCTGCTCAATCCAGCCGGAGCGGAGCTGCGTACCGTCGTAGGTGATGGCCTCTTCAGACAGGAG
This sequence comes from Candidatus Zipacnadia bacterium, assembly GCA_029821455.1. Lineage (GTDB taxonomy): Bacteria > Armatimonadota > Zipacnadia > Zipacnadales > Zipacnadaceae > JALGVG01. The sequence continues at coordinate 6,715 of JALGTI010000158.1, forward strand.
GCTTTGCATCACTGGCTTTATCCCTGCCCTTCGCCCACGATCCGGAGCAGCTCCTGGGCGCGGGCGGATGAGCGCACGCCCCACAGCTATGACACTCACGCCTGCCTTGAGGAAGTTGCCAGCGTTGGATGTGTTGATGCCGCCACCGGCGACAATGGGCACCTGCTGAGGTAAATGGGGGAGCAAATGGGCGATATAGGCGGGGCCGAGGTGGTGGGCTGGATATATGCGCACCATATCG
>JALGTI010000159.1 GCA_029821455.1 Candidatus Zipacnadia bacterium
CGTCCGCCCTTTCTGTATTGCTATGGTATGCCTCCGGCTTCATCCATTTGACGTGGGCGTCGGCGAACAGGACGTTCGATCCGTCATTGTGGATGCGGCAAACGGCCCAGAATGAGAGTGCATCGCCGTAATACAGACCCGGTGGTCCGCAGGGTGGGCCGGCCATACAGCGGTCCCACTCGACGATTAGTATCTTGTAACTTGGGCTTTGAATCTCCGCCTGGCTCCTTTCAGGGAAGCCTGCGGAATATGGATAGCCAGCCATATTGCAGCCAACATTGTACCCGTGGCCGTAGTACCAGGGCAGGTCCCGGCGGCTGGGGCATTTGAAAAGGTCACGATTGCCCATATAAGGGTCAAGTTTCGTCTTCCATTCCCTTTGTGGCTGGTAGACTTCGTCGTAGTCGGAAGTGTACATCTCGAAGGCCAGTCCCATTTGATGCATATTACTGGCGCAGGTGATCTGTCTTGCCTTTTCCCGCGCCTGCGCGAAGACGGGGAAGAGGATGGCCGCCAGAATCGCGATGATCGCGATGACGACCAACAGCTCAATCAGCGTGAAACCCATCCGTTGCGTTGATTGCATTACAAACATCTCCCTTTCTTGCATTGTGCGATCTGACTCTCAGCCGGCTGGACGTTGTAACACCCATTCTAAATTCGTGGCACTTTGGTCGCAAAAAAAGAGAATGGCTTGCCAGTCTCACGCGATTGACAGGTCCGCTCCTTCTGTCATCTGCAGAGTCAATGAGGCTGGCACTTCGAGTCCGTGTCTCTCCAGAAGTTCGCGTTGGGTCAGGAGCTCATCGGTTCGTCCGCAGATCACCACTCGACCCTCGTCCAGCAAGCAGACCCGGGAGCAGAGGCACGCGACCATCTCCAGGTCATGTGCTGCAATCAGCTTTGTCTGCGGTAGCGTTTTCAACAGTTCTATGAAATGGCGGCGCATCCGTGGGTCGAGACTGGCTGTGGGTTCATCGAGTAGGAGAATATCGCAGTCCAGCGCCAGCACTGTTGCAATGGCGACTCGCTTCTTTTCGCCGATGCTCAGGTGATGGGTCAGCCGGCTCTCGAAGCCTTCCAGCCCCACCTGTGCGAGCGCTTGGGCGACACGCTCCTCAACCAGATCCATGGGCTTCTGTTGGCACAATAGCCCAAAGGCCACGTCATCGAAGACCCGGGGCATAAAGAGCTGATCGTCGGGGTCCTGAAAGACGAGCCCAACCCGCCGACGAATCTGCTGAGCAGTCTTCGGGGTGAGAAGCTCATCGAAGACCTTAACGATGCCCTGCCCGGAAAGCAGTCCGTTGCAATGCAAGAGCAGGGTGGACTTGCCCGCCCCATTCGGCCCAATGATACCCACAGCCTCTCCGTGCGCGATTTGCAGGCTCACATTGCGCAGAGCCGGGCGGCCGTCGGGATAGTCAAACGACAGGTTCTCGATTTCAATAGCCTTCATCTCAGACGACTCACGGCCGTAATACAAATTGCAGTGAGACACACGGCGAGGCCGCCGGCAAGGTCCTGCCACCTCACTCGGTGATGTTGGTGAATGACTGGCAGCGTTCCGTCAAAGCCTCGCGCTACCATTGCATTCGCAATCCGCTCTGAGCGCTCAAAGCAGCGGAGCATCAAACTGCCTGCCATCGCCACAGCGACTTTGAGACTATGTCCACGGCTGGTCGGCTGGCCTCGCGACTTCCTGGCACGCAGGGTCCGCAGCGTCTCGTCGCCGATGACGAACAGGTAGCGATATATCATTGCCATCAATATCACAACTAATGATGGTGCGCGAAGTTGGCTCAGTCCATCCAGCAGATGAGTGAAGTCCGTGGTGCCGGCAAGCAGTACCGCTATCCAGATGCAGAGCAGCGACTTGCCGGCGATACTGATGGCGGTACGCAGCCCCTCGGCCGTAGCGGTCCAGCCTAGCCCCGGGACGGTGAAGAGGGGAGTACCTGCACCGTGCAAGAAGGGCAGTGAGGCGGCAATTACAACGATCAAGGGACCTGCGATTAGCAGTCGCACTGCGATATAGCGCAGTGTAACCTTGCTCGGCAGTGTCAATGCGATAAGCAGCCCGGCAATGCCAAACAGCCATACTGGCTTATACTGTGGCACCGCGATGGCCCCGACGATCACCACGACCGCACATACTATCTTCACGCGCGCATCCATGCTCGCGAATGGCGAGGTTGTCTGCGAATCTGGTTCCAGGTCGCTCAGATGCACTTTGCAGCCCTCGCTATGGATGCCACTATTCCACAGTGTAAGTAAAGACCCGTTCCTCAGGTTGTTCCCACAGCCAGTAAGCAGCCACTTCGTCGCTTTCTTCTCGCATGATCTTGCTGGCTTGCTCGATGGTCTCCCTCACAGGCTGGAAGACAATTTGCTTGGGTGGTTCAGAGCAACTCACAGTGACGAGGATATCTGTGTCAGGTATGAGTTCGATATTCCGCTTACCCATCGTGCAGCCGGTACTCGTCTGGAGCCCATCTACTACACATGATGGCGGCGGCGCGTCCGGACAGCGCACCATGGTGTGGATACCGAAATGGCGCTTGCCACCCAGCAGTTCCACCGCACGACGGCCTATCATCCACCCCAGCACGGCATACGGGCCCAAGTGACCGTGAAACTCTCTCGCCCTATCGAGCACGGACTGTTCCAACAGCTCCCACCCGCCTTAGCCACGTTATCAACAACGGTATGGTGGCCAACTGAATAATGATCCCTGGCAGACCTGCAACGACTGCGGCTGCGACGTACGCGAAGGCAGATACACGGAAGCCCAGTAGCGGCCCAACCGCTATCACTGCCAGACCCAGGACGGTTCGAGCCACCAGGATGGCCCCGACAGATGCCGCCCACGGATTCCAGCGCAAGCGGGAGGCAAGGACACTGGCGGTTGCGCCTAGTGCTGCAAGCTCGAAGCACATCATTATGGCAGTCGGCGGTGCGAGCGGTGGCATACCAGTCAATAGGGCTGAAAGTAGCGGGACTATGGCTCCGACAGTTCCGGCGATAGCTGGTCGCACCAGTAGGCCCAGAATCAGAATGGGGAAGTGCATGGGTAGCATCATTTTGCCTAGTTGCGCCGCATGGAAGGCCAGAGGCAAGGCGATACCCAAGGCGCCAAAGAGTCCCCCCAGGGCTAACTCCCTGGCTGCACGCAGTTGATCGTCTGTTGTTTCAGACATGGCATCCGCTTCCGGAGTTACTGTAACCTTGTCAATGCCGTCCAGCTTAGCCTATCGTAACACCTCTTGTCAAGTGGTGCTACTCTGAAACCTGTAATCCTGATATTGGCAGGTGAAGCGGTCGGCTGCCGAGAAATGGACTGTATTAGCGAAGGCGACATAGTCCCGGGTGGGTCGCATCCGGGGCGAGAACTTGCAGGTCTATGGTGAGGTGATGACTATGGGGACACTACTGGCAGGCATTATTGTACTGGCCCTGGGGGCTGGTACAGCAGGCGCACAGGTGGTCCTGGTTCAGGATGGCCAGCCGCAGGCGACGATTGTGCTGCCCCAAGAAGCTAGCGATACCCTCAAGCTGGCTGCCGAGGAGCTGCAAACCCACATACAGCTCATCGCAGGCGCGCAGCTACCTGTCGTTGAGGAGGGCCAAACGACCGAGGGTGCTCTGATACTCGTAGGGCCGACGCAGATGACCTCGGACATGGACTTGCCCCTCACCGACCTGGACATAGGGTTTGACGGATACGTTATCAGAACCGGCGAGGACAAGCTAGCTCTCTGTGGACGCACTGACCAGGGAACCCTGAACGCGGTCTATGGTTTCCTGGAGGATTATGTGGGTGTCAGATGGTACTATCCCGGCCCCTATGGCACGGATACCGCTCCTCAACCGGCAATCACCCTTGGCCCCATCAGTGAGGTCAACAAGCCCCGCTTCAAGGTGCGTAAGCCCTGGTACAATAGCACCTGCACCAATGGGTGGACAGAGGAGGAGAAGGAGGCCTACGGGGTCTGGTCGCGACGCAACCGCTGCGGAGGTATTAGTGGCTACGTTGGCCACCACTGGCGCTATTCCGTCCCTCCCGACAGGTACTTTGATGAGCATCCCGAGTACTTCGCCGAAATTCAGGGCGAACGCCGGCCTTCCCAGCTTTGCACTTCTAACGAGGAGGTGATAGAGCTTTACACTCAGGATATCCTGTCCCGCTTCAAGGCGGACCCCAGCTTTATGTATGCTTCGATGTCGCCCAACGATGGCGCAGGCTGGTGCGAATGTGAGAAATGTCAGGCGGTCAGCAGTGATCTGACCAGCCGGATACTGACCTTCATCAACCAGGTGGCGCACAATGTGGCGCAGGAATTCCCGGACCGCTATGTGGCGTTCTATGCTTACTCCAGCATAGTCAACCCGCCCAGGGATAACATCGAGTGCGAGCCCAATGTGATGCCGTGGGTGACGCACTACAGCATCTGCCAGATGCATCCTCTGGGCGACCCGCGCTGTCCCTATCAGGCCAACTTCCGCCGCATCATTGAGGGCTGGCGAGCGATATCGGAGCAGCTCGGCATCAGGGAATATGCGTCCTGGTGGCCGGTGCCGTGTTGCGAAAGCCGGCGGATTGCGATGGATACACGGTATTACGCCTCCCTGGGGGCCACTGCAATGAGCCGGGAGTACCTGGAGGTCCAGTATGGCACTCCCTTGCTCCTGTGGGTTGAAAGCAAGCTGCTCTGGAACCCAGACCGGGACCTGTCTGAGCTTCTGGATGATTTCTTTGGTCGTTTCTATGGATCGGCAGGAGTGGAGATGCGAAAGGTCTATGACAGTCTGGCCGACAGGCAGGCGACTGCCGCTCCGTATGATTCCAACTGGACAGGGAACACATTTGAGGCGCCCAGGATATATCCCAGGGAGATGCTGGTGGCGGCCGTGCAAAGGGTTGAGGAGATTGCAGCGAGTATGGAGGAGGGAAGCTATCGGGAACGAGTAGCGCGGGAAGGCGTGGCGTTGGCTCACGCGGTGCAGTTCCTGGATACCTGGGCCGCGGACCGCGCCTATGCCCACAGCGGCAGCGAGGAGGACCGCAGGGCCGCCATCGAGCAGTTGCAGGCTGCCGTGGCGCTACGAGACGCTATGCCCGATAACTTCATGGTCAGCACCGCGATCCGCAACTGGGCAGCCCGGCAGCTCAAGCTCTACACCACCGACCGCACCCGGATAACCGAAGCCGGCCAATGGAATTTGCACGACGATTACAATACCGGCGGGATGGTCAAACAAGATGCTGAGGAATTCTCAGGGCTCTACCTGAGCACCTGGGGTCTGGGGCTTCAGCGCGGCCGGGAGGGATATGTCCAGTATCATTTCGTTGCCGAGGGCGATCTGCGCTTTACTGAGGCCGAGTTGTACCGTCTGCTGATGACAGGCGGAGACGGCATTCGGAATCGTATCGAGATACAAAAAGACGGCGGCGAATGGCAAGTCTTCTCTGAGGATATAGCCTACACAGTGACGGACCACGTCTATAGCCTCAGCGATTACATCGCCGGGGCCAAAGAGTTCCGACTCCGCCTCTGGGGCAAGAATGAGTCCGACGGAGACATCCTGCTGCTGGACAACTTCGGCATCAGAGGCCGGGCCGAATAAGCCCTTCCGGGCGCTAGGGCACCGTCAGGCGCACCAGTTTCACCTGGCTCCACTCGCCGGGCGGCTCAGGGCTGACCTCGGCGGAGTAGAACTTCTCGCCAACCTGGGCGACCATCCGATACCTGCCTGCCTCCGGCAACCGGAACCACGCCTTCCCCTCACCGTCTGCCTTTATGGCTGTCACGCCACACCCCTGGCCTTCCAGCGGCACGGCCCAGACGTAGGCATGACCAACAGGTGTGCCGTCCGCAATGGCCTGGACTATCACCTCAGGCGCAAAGTCTGCTCGCAGCGGTGGCCGCGAATGCCACGCCTTACGCAGGCCATCGAATGCGATGTTCCTATACGCCTTGCGCGCCGCTGGGTCAAACCAGTTCATTACAGGGCTCATTGCAATCATATACTCCGGCTTCATCCCCGGCCCAGACAAAGCGGGCCATTGTAGGTCCTTGCGGCCTCGGTACTGAGCGTCGTCATAGCTCTCCCACACAGGGTTATCTGGATTCCAGTGCCACTGCCACGACGCGTACGGCTGCAATCCCGGTACACCGCGTTGCACGTACTGGCTAATCAATCCGTGCATCGTATGAGCAACCCCATGTATTTTGCGCCAGTACGGCGTCCGGTAGTCCTGGCCGTCTCGCTTCTTGTTCATAATCCCGCTCTGGAAGAAGCTCCAGACGCCCTCATAGGCGATCTCGCCGATAAACAGCGGCTTAGCATACTTCTCCTGCCAGTTGTCCGCGTGCTTCATTGGTGGGTAGTGGATGTCGGCGACCTCGAAGCGCGGGTCCTTGCAGGTCGGCTGGACGCCGTGGTGTGCGACGATCCTGGTGGGGTCCTCTGCCTTGATTATCTCCTGGAAGCGAAAGATAGTATCCATCCGCCACTCTTCGTCCTCATTCTGTGGCTCGAAGTTATGGACAACCGTCTCGTTGTCGCCCGACCACATCACCACACTGGGGTGATTGCGCATTGCTCGAATCCAGTCGCGGAACTGGCGCTCTGAGTGCCCGAAGTCGTCGCTGAGTTCTCCCCCGCGCTTTGCGTAGGTCCAGGGCAAGAACTGGGCTTCAGGCTGGAGCATCATCCCCATGCGGTCGGCTACCTCTGGCGACAGGTAGTCGCCGATGCCGGAGACGTGACTGCG
>JALGTI010000160.1 GCA_029821455.1 Candidatus Zipacnadia bacterium
CCCAGGAAGCGCCAATACCTCTGGAATGGAACTGCGCTGGAACACGCGGTGAACAGCCCTCAGGCTGTCCAGATCGCCCATCTCCGTAATGTCCCCAGTGGCAACTACCAATTCGACATCAGGGGCGCACTCGCGAATAGCCTCGAATTCAGAGGCGAGAATTTGAGGCGCAACGGATGGGGCACGAGCGGCCCGGTTCACCGAGACGTGTAGATCAGTTACGTGCGCCAGGCACACGGTCCTGTCGGTGTCGCGTTCTGCCGCGCCCTCGGCATGAGTCACGTACGTCATCGGCGTTCGTGAGACGAATCGGGTGTTGAGTTAAGGCACACTTGGCGCGTCCCCCCTCCTGGGTTTGCAGCCTTCTGTATCTCCCTCCGATAGTGCTCCCGCCTGGCCATCAGCGCTTGCACCTGCAGCTCTTTTCACCGAGCGAGTATCGCTTCCCTCCGTCCGCAGCATGCATCATCCGGGGTCACATTGCCCAGTGCCTCATGATAGCGCTTTCGGCTGCAATAGCCCACAAATGCGGCGATCGGCGCCCACAGCTGATCAGGACTGACGTGCACCACCAGTGTCCCTTCGTCAGCAAGTGGCCGTAACCTCAGCCCGCCTCGGTAGCGTCTCCAGCCGGGATTCCCCATATCAGACTAGGTACCCGGGTCGTTGGTTGAACCGTCAGGCATTCATAGCGGCACTTCGCTATGTGAGCTTCAGAAGCCTGCACATCAGGCCGCGGAAGCCGAAAACGGCAGGTGTCGCCGCCAGTCGTGAGCGTCTGTGGGCGTTGTTTTCGCTGGCAAGCTTGGCACGAGGCGTGACAGATCAGCCTGGCTCCGACCTTCATCAGTCTCTCCCGAAGACTCGTCAGACGCCAACGTGCCATCTCCGTGGGCAGCACGAGCCGCCGGAGGAAGTTGCCCAGGTTGTAGGCCTGCACCAACAGCCCCAGCCTCACCGCGTTGTCCTTGAACTCCGGATTGACTACCGGCAGTTGGAGGTCGAAGTCGGTATTCGCCAGTCTCTTTGGCCACCCGGAGCGGACTGGAGTACACGTCGACCACAGTGCCGACAAGTTGGTAGCAGTATGATGTTCCCGCTGAGTTCGGGCCCCGCGTACGCTCCCGCAGCCAGGAGAGCGAATGGAGCCGAGCTTGCGCGAGAGGGCCATCATTGGATGTCCTCGAGATGCAGATGCACGCCTACGAGATGGCTCGTCCCCGGCTCGTCTCCACAGTTCGTGTAATCGATCGGCAAGATTCGCCCATCGGCGAGCTGTACCCACGATGAGTACCCATGGTCACGCCAAGGCCGCTGGTCCGGGTGGTTCCCATGAATCTGGATGAGGTAGTCACGCTGGTACTGGTCCGGCCAGGCACCGCTGTCTGCACGCCACACCCACGAGAAGTCATCCAAGGTGGGGTTCTTCGCGGAGTATGACACACTCCGCCACCGGCTGGTACCCCTCGCCATACCCTGGCCGAATTGGGTCCGCTTCGCCGGGTCTCCGCCGTGGAAGTCGCCAAGCGCCTCGCTTTCTCGGAACACGCAGGTGCGAAGCATCGTCTCGCCGCCGACACGCACCTCCAGGATGCCTCGTCGAAGGTGCACAGTGAGAGTGCGGTACACGGTCATGTCAGCGGACTTGCGGAAGTCCACCCCGCCACCGCCCAGGCAGACCCAGTTGGGAGCGATGTGGAGTACCCCGTGTCGTCCAAGACCTAGACCTGCCACCGACATGAGGGCCACCGGCTGCTCATCATCACCCTCCACCTTCACGACAGCGTCAAAGACGACCTCGCTGCGCGCTGACTCAGGCGGCAGGAGTGCGTAGCGGCACTCGCAGTCCGGGCTGCCTTCCACTTCAAGCGCGCCCTGTCTCATCTCCGCCAGATACTCGCGACGGGGGCCACCAGGTGCGTAGCTTCCTGCCGCCTCCCGAAGGTCTCCGCACCAGGCATAGGTCCCGAGGCCACCGTTGACGTTTCTCCCGGTCACCAGTACTCGACCGTCGCTCAGTTGCTTCGCGTGGGGGCGGTGGAAGGCAAAGGGGAGCATCCGCGGCTGGGACCACGTCTGCCCCATGTCCTGCGAGAAGGCCACGAAGCCAGGGATGCCCGCCGAGTGGTTCTCGCGCATTACGCATGCCAGCTCTCGGCCACCGCCAAGTACCACCAGCGCCCCCTCACTAGAGCGATGGTACCCATCATGTGCCACGGTTACCGGATCGGCCCACGTCTTCCCTCCGTCGTCGGAGTAGGTAATGACGTTGGCGAACTCCTGGCTGTCCGCACGCATGAGCTGAGAGCACACGGCCAGGCGACCGTCGGGTAGCTCCACCATCCGGTCTGGCTCAAATCCCAGGATGCCCGTCACCTGCGGCCCGCTCCATGTATCACCGCCATCCCTGCTCCAATATGCCCAGTTTCCTGATGGAAGGTCCTCATGGAAGTGGCCGTGGTCGTCGTGGTCTATGAGTACGGCAAGGCGGCCGGCCGACAGGGCACTCAAACGCGGCGTGACAAAGCGCTCGTCGCCGCTTCGCACGTCGGCGGTGTCAACGACACCATACTTGGACCAGGTACAGCCGCCGTCGTCGCTGGCGAGAAGGGTCAGAAGCTGGGTTTCCTGGGGCCAATGACAGTCGCTGTCGTTGTAGATGAGGATCAGCCGTCCCGACGGCAGCTCCACGAGATCCGGGGTCTTGTTGAGAATTCACGACTGGAAAGACCTAGGTCTCGGATTGACACCATCCCGCATTTCCGCAATAGACTCCATGGGTACAGAGGCGGCGGATATCCTTGACATGAGCTGATGAACAGCGAGATTGCCGAATGTTCATCTACAGTATCGCTGTTCCAAAAGATCATGAGTAGACAAAACGACTCGCGACTCGGCATTGTACTGTATCAAATCAGCCACCGATGAAAAGGTGGCGAACTCGACTGCATCCGTTCGAGGACCCAGTACGGGGATCATGATTCCCACTGTAGGTCTGTCAAACACAGGGAAATCAAGACCAACAGATCTTGGTAGCTCCGCCTCAACCAGCTTCCGGCCTGTTAGCTAATACGATTCGTTGTTGGCAAGTGTATCTGGGACGATCATACTTACATACCCGCTAGCCTTGGCTAGCTGTGTGCCGCAGACTAAGAACATCAGAGAAGTATTCTGTCGCCCACCGACGCTGTCGGCAAGCTTTGCTGCCAAGTACGTCTCAACTTCCGGCTCCGGTTTGATGGACTCTCTCGAATAGAAGGAAATATACGGCGGGCTCCCGATCACGCAGTCAAATCCACCCCGCAGGGTCCCAAAACTAATGCGCAGGTCCTTCTCGCGCGGAGTCTCACCCGCTGTTCCTCTCTGCTCTATTTATAGTGGACCCCAAAAACTGGACAACAGAAATGGGGTACCATAGGTACAAGCGAAAGATATGTACGGCGGCGTTCAAGGCCAAGGCAGTATTAGAGCTTTTGCGGGAGGAAAAGCCGCTGGCGCAGGTGGCGGCCGAACATGAGGTGCATCGCAGCCAGCTGCGCAAATGGAAGCAGCTGGCGGTGGAGCATCTGCCTAGCCTGTTTGCGGACAGCCAGCAGGATCAGGGCCAGCAGCAATCCGAACATGAACGCCGGCTCGAACAGCTTTACGCAGAGATCGGACGGTTGACCACGCAGCTGGCGTGGTTGAAAAAAAAGCTGGTATCGAGCAGCTCCCGGGCTGAGCGGCGCAAGATGATTGAACGAGACCACAAGCAGTTATCGCTGACAGTACAGTGTCAATTGCTGGGCGTAAGTCGCTCCAGTCTGTACTACCGGCCGAGGGCGGTCTCTCCCGAAGAGGTAGCGCTCAAGCACCGGATCGATGAGATCTACACGGATTCCCTGTTCTTATGCCATCGGGCAGTTCAGGGCGGTGTCGAACATCGCCACAATGTTCTCCGGCGGAGTGCCGGCCTGAATGGCATGCGAAGGGCCCGAGATATACCCGCCGTCCTGGGCCAGGACTCGCACGCGCTCGCGCACCTCACTTTCCACGTCTTCCACCCTGCCGAAGGGCAGGGTGGTCTGTACGCTGACGCCGCCCTCGAAACACAGCCTACCCCCGTAGCTCTCCTTGAGAAAGACCGGATCCATATTCTCGGCGGAAAACTGACAGGCCTGCAAGCAGTCAATGCCCATCTCAACCAGCCCGGGCACCGCTTCGGTGACCGAGCCGTCGGAGTGGTACATAATCTTGATGTCAAACTCATGCAGGAGCGTATTCAATTCCTGGTGATAGGGCTGGAGAAACTCCTTCCACATCGCCAGGGACATCAGCAGGCCCTGCTGACCGCCGATATCGTCGGCGCTGAAGACAATACCAATCTCGCCTTCGGCAGCGGCCAAAGCGCGGCGGAAGTATTCCTTGTAGAAGTGAGTCACCCGGCGGAAGATAGCGCGGGCCAGTTCCGGATTGATCACCAGGTCCACAAACATCCGCTCGAAGCCGCGCATATACCAGGAAGTCTCGAAGATATTGCCGTTCCCCATAATCAAGGCATAGTCCCGTGGCTCGCGCGCCTGACGGCACTTCTCCCCCAGGCTACTGCAGTCCCACCAGTCGGGGTCCGGCCAAGTATGCTGCTCCGGATCGCCGGGGGGATGGGCCGAGGCCAGTGGATAGCAGTGGATTTCGGCGTAAGCGCCTTCGCCGTAGCTAATCGGCTGACGGATGACGCCCCACACATCTTCTCCGACCTGGTGCTCCGGGCCGACATAATCAGGGCCGATATTAGCGATGTCCAGCAGGGGGAACAGATACTCGCTCACCGACTGGTCTCGTTCCGCGTCGTGGTATTCTTCCAGGGCCTGGCGGGAGGATTAATCCCCGAGCAGACCATAGCAATCGGCACGCGGTCAGTCGTCTGGTGATTCAGTGCAAGTCCCACGCGCTCGCGCGGCGCGAGCTCTCCCGGCATCAGTTAACCTCCTGAAGGTGGCTGTTTGCCGACTGGTTTGCTGTCCACGGGAGCGGGACCAGCACCCGCCGTCTGTCTGCCGTTCGCAGGCGGCCCCTTCGCCAAGCTCAGGACAGGCCCCGCCGCCCCGCCTCACCCCTTGGTAGCACAGGCGTCTCGCCTGTCGAGGGAACAGGGAAGATTTGCACGCGCGGGAAACCCGGGCTACCCTCAAGAGATTGCTGCAAAAGTTTACGATAGGTTATAGCGAGGAGGAGCGTAGAAGTCAAGGGATAGATGTGCTAAAACTGGGAAAGTGGTACAGGCAGAACTATTCACCGGAGTGATCGCCGCATGCAAGGACAACATAGCCGCCAAAGCAGCTTCTTGTGGATAGTCTACGACGAGCTTGTCCCACCCAAGCATCTGTTGCGCAGAACCGCCGCGACTGTAGATTTCGCTTTCGTCTCCGAGCTGGTGGGTGACCGCTATTGTCCCGACACCGGGCGCTCGTGGGACCTGCTGGCGTGGTGAGCAATGTCGAACCACAATTCCTCTACGACCTCCCCGACCGCCAGATCGAAGAGCAGCTCAATCTCAATCTGCCCTGGCCTACTCCGCCGTAGTAGCAACGGCTGCGAAGGCTGGACAAGTGGTTTGTGGGCTTGCCATTCGACGTGGATAGTTTGCCATCATTCACCAAAGCAGGTGGACTGTCGAGATGCCACTGTCGCTGGCCGAGTTTGGCTGGGGGCCGGCCAGGCATACGCTGTTACGGATTGACGTTCTCCGCAATGTGCAGGGCAAGCAACCTGAGATATCGGCGTGGTTTGCCAGCTTCATCGCCCACGCACACCTTCTCAGGCGAGGCTGGATGCTCTTCGAATACCTCGTACGACAGGCAACCTTGCCTGGTGCTCTCTGCCACTCGTTCTGGTTACACAGAACGCAGGTCAAGGTACTGCCTGTGGCGAATAATCGCCTGATGCTTCTAAGGAGATGAGGCGCAATGCGCAAGGCACTAATCGTAGTGCTGTTGTTAGCAGCCAGCATATTGGCTGGTAGTGCAGATGAGCCGGTCTGGCCGCCGCTGACCTTGATTTTCAGCAGCGCCGCCATCTCGGAGGCTGAGGGCTTCGTGGATCAGATCAGGCAAGCTCCGCCAGACCTGCTGCAGTCCAGCCACAGAAGCAGGCCACTTAACTATCTCAACAGCCCGTGGAGTGAGAACGGCACTGAGGAGGTGGCCGGTGTGCGTGAACGCTGGCTGCAACTCATCGCAGAGGTCCGCCGGGACAACGACCAGCTTCACGAAGCCGGCTGCCAATGGATTATCCCCTATGTCTGCAATATGACCGCCGCCGGCGACCATGAGAAGCGGCTGGGGTTGTGGTGGGTATGGGACCACTGGGATGAATGCGACTTCCCCGAACTTGGCTTTGGCTCCAAGCCGCCGGACGACCCCCTCGAATGGGTAATGCGCAATCCAAAGGGCGACTTTTGGTTCTTCTACCAGCCATGGCGTGAGTGGTATGCCCCGCTGCACCGTTATGCAATTTGCCCCAGCAACCCTTACTGGCGTCAGCGCATGGCCACTATCGCGCATTGGGATGCCGAAGCCGGGTACGACGGCGTGTTTGTGGATAATGGTGGCATGCACTGCTACTGCAAACACTGCCAGGCGGGATTCAAGGACTATATCCGGGGGCGCTATACCGAGGGGGAGCTGCAGGAGCAACTGGGTGTAGAGAACTTCGATGAGATTGAGATGGGCACCGAAGGGCCGCTGCTGGCGGAGGTTTATCGGTTCTGGGCGGTCAGCCTGGCCGAGCACTTTGCTGGCATCAAGCGAGGCGGTGCCGAGGTCAGGCCTGGCTTTGTCGTCATTCCCAATGCTCTGGGCAATAGCGTCGGCGACTACGCACGTGGACGTGACCCCTATATCTGGCGCAACAGTATAGATGGAGCGATGGCTGAGGGTTCCGTCCCACCCGGCTTTGCTGCCTCCATGCCCATTGGCGCTGGGATTATGAACGCGGTTTTTTCGGACAATATCCTCCCCTACAAGATAATGGCAGGGCTGCCGGGCCGCAAAGTGTGCACGCCTATCCAGTACAAGACGAACCCTAGAGATCCCCAACAGATTGGCCTGACAATGGCGGAGGCGGCGGCGTTTGGTGCAACGTTGGCGATGACCCGTTGGAACGCCAACACCGGCCCCTGGAACGACTGGCGGCAGTTCCTCAATGCCAACCGGGTGCTGTACGAAAACGTCAGGCCCATCGCACCCGTGGCGTTGCTGCTGTCGTTCAATGACATGCGCGCCGGCAACTCCGCCGCCCTTGCTGAGACTGACGCGATTCGCAAGGCGCTGCAGGATCAGGGGGTACCATATCTGCTGCTCGAAGTTGAAGCCATCCTGGAGACAGACCTTAGCCAATTTGAGGCAGTGGTCACGCCCAATGTCACCTGCCTTGGTGATGCAGAGGCCTCTACACTGGTGCAGTATGTCAGGAAGGGCGGGAAGCTGATTGCCAGCGGAGCGGCCGGCAGCCGCTACTGGGCCGGCGCGGAGCGGCCGGTGTCAGCGCTCGCCGAGGTGCTGCCGGCCAAGCCTGGGCGGTTGGCACTACGCAAAGTTGGGTCAGGACTGTGCATCTGGAACAGCGAGGCGCTGGCCGGCTCAAGCGGCCCGCTCATCGCGCAGGCGCTCTTCAAGGCGCTGGGACGCTGTCCAACATGTCTGCGGCCCAGTGACACACGCTACGTGTATCTTGACACCTGGCAGCGGGACGATGGCACCCGCCTGGTGCATCTGGTCAACTACAATCCCGAACCCGTAAGTGATCTGGAGCTCTTGCTGCCCTGGCCTGCGCGTAGGCGCAGTGTGAAAGTCGTTCAATATGCTCCAGGCCAGTCTGCCACTGAGTTGACGCCCACCTTGATGACCGACGGCATGCTCGTGAGTGTGGATAAGCTGGAGCAGTACGCGGTGCTGGCAGTGAGTGGCTTGAGCACAGGTGGCGAGGGCACCGGGTCTATCACGCAGTTGTTGCCTCAGACCAGTGAAGAGGTGACGCAGTGGGCTGTGCAGGTCACCCAGGCACGCAGTCAGATAGTCTGCACCACAGCACCGCCGGCGCTGGAGCCGGCCGCGCCGGAGACCAGCACCACGCCCGACCAGGAGCTCACCTTCCTGCGCCATCAGGGTGTCTATCTGATTAGGGCCCAGGCCGGTGAGCAACTGGCCTTTACGGTCCATTCGCGGCTGCGGTCAGGCCCGTCTGGCGTGGAGGTGGTCGTGTTCGACCCGCAGGGGAAATGGCTTTCGCGCGGGTATGTTCCAGCGCGCGGCACTAAGCAGTTCAAGGTTGTGGCCCCGACTACCGGAACGTATATCCTCGCGTTGCTGCCAGCGCCCAATGCCTGTGCAGTGGAGATTGCCAATCGCTACACGGCCCTTTCGGTTGATGAGCCAGCCAATTTCTTCCGCCAGCCGGCCCAGCAGTACTTCTGGGTGCCCGAGAGTGCCAAGGCCTTCACGCTTTCTGCCGATGCCCGCGATGGCGGCTTTGAAGGGGCAAAGGTCAGTGTGCTGAGGCCTGACGGTACAGTTGCAGGAACGGTGGAAGGTGCCCTGGATGATACGGAGAGCTGTGAGATCACCGTGCCCCCGGACGCAGCCGGCGCGGTCTGGTCCCTGAAGGCAGAAGCGCCAGAGGGCATGACCCTCGAGGACTTCAGAATCCAGCTTTCCGGCGACTGCGTGCCGCTGCTCAGCGACGCGCCAGGGCGCGTTGTGCGGTACGCTAAGTGATGGGTATGCGGGTAGCGCAGTCTTTCAGCCTGTGCCTGCGTTCAGGCATCTAGCGGGCAGGCTGCCGTTTCGACGGGCTCACCGTCCTGTCTTCGACCCTGTAGTTCGACAAGCTCACTACACTCTGAGCCTGTCGAAGAGTGAGGCTCGGCTCGACTGAGCTTGTCGAAGTCAGACCCGAAGGGAGCTAGCCGAAGGAGAAGTCTCCCCTACCGAATGATGCCGTCTTTGAACACAACCTTCATCACGCCCCCACAAGACCATCCTACGGGCAACATTTTCTATTGAACGCGACCTTGGCCCCGTTGTCCGGCTTTCCCATTGTGAGCGCCTTCGTTTGACACCCTCCGGGGGGCTGTGATACGATTCGACGAACCGATGGCGCTCGCCGAGGCGAGCGTCCTGAGCACACCAGGAGATACCCACACCAATGGCTACATTACATCTCGTGAGCTACGTGCCTGCTAATCAGAATGACAGTACAGTTGGGTTGCTGATGGATGGTGTTGTGGTGAATCTAGTGGCAGCCCTGCAAGCCTGTCCGGAGGGCAGACCGAGCGATGCCTGGGAACAGAGCGTGGTGGGAGTGCTGACCTGCTCGGAGACGGCACAGGCAGTGCGTGAGACGCTGGATTGGCTTGAGGGCCAGGCTGAGGCGGTACGCGCAGAGCTGTCCGCTCCGCGTCAGGAGGTGAAGCTGCTGCCGCCTGTGCAGCCCAATAAGCTGTTCTGCCTGGCCGGCAACTATATGGCCCATATCACAGAGAGTGAAAGTAAGATCGGGAAAGCGGCGGCCCAGGCGGCCCCGGAAACGCCGCGCATCTTTATGAAGCCGCCATCCAAGACCCTGAGGGGTGATGGCGAGCCGATTGTGCTGGCTAAGAGCTCCACATTCGTGGACTATGAGGCGGAGATGGCTGTGATAATCGGCAAGGAGGGGCGGCACATTAAGGCCGAGGACGCGATGGAGTATGTGGCAGGGATAACCTGTTTCAATGACATCTCCGAGCGCAGGCTAAGCATCTGGCCGACTGCGGAACGCGGCGAGTGGGACCGCTTCTTTGACTGGCTCAATGGCAAGTGGATGGACAGCTTCGCACCGATGGGGCCGTGTGTGGTGCCGCTGAGCGATATCGAGGACATCCACAACCTGTCACTGCGGCTTTATCTGAATGATGAGCTAATGCAGGAAGCCAACACCGCCGATATGATATTTAGCGTGCCGCGGACCATCGAGTATCTGTCCAGCATCCTCACGATCGAGCCAGGGGATGTTATCGCGATGGGCACCCCCTCAGGCGTCGGCGCGGCCCGGGG
>JALGTI010000161.1 GCA_029821455.1 Candidatus Zipacnadia bacterium
GGCTGGCAATATCCGTGATAGGACTAACCAAGAAGCAAGGGGGAAATATCCATTCATGCTGCAAATTCTCCGCCTTCCATATCGCGGTAGCCATCGCAAGAACCGCCCTTTTTCCTTCCGTTCTCATTGGGCGGCTACCATACACCCTACCCCGACCCCTCGCAAGCGCTTAAACGGTGCTATAGACGCCTTCTGTGAGCTAGAATGACCTTCTGGGAGTGTGTTATCTCCTTGGTGGTAATTGCCTGTGTTCCTGTTTGGGCCAATACTTTGACGACTCTCTGCCCCTCAATGGCTTTGCCCTTCGCAGGTTGGTGTGCCAATAGCCGTCCTTCTCCTTCTTGATCTCAATACAGTTAGCCCATCTCGCATATGCAGGATCGTGCCCAATAAGCCCAATAACGGCCTCATCCGTACGCTTTGATGGTAGCGGCTTAGAGCCACAGAATAACCCCATTTCGCCCAGAATCGTCTCTAAGCGCCTCCGGCGCGCCGGGCAGGTAAGGCCGCCTTTTGAGCAGTCTCTCAAGGCGTTTTATTGAGGGTTTGCTCGACCAGATATGGGACCTGCTTCGCAGCCGGGCACGCAAGCTCCGGCGCCGGCTACCCTTCGCCGGTCGTCAAGGCGAGCCGCTTGGCGCCACCGAGGGTGACGGTCTTCCCTTGGCCTACGGCGACGACGGCCTGGGGATAAGCCGGCCGGGACTCCTCAACAACGGCTTTAGCAATAGTCGCCTAATACTGTATTCCTCCAGGACACGGGTGACCCGCTTATTGGGCTTTCGCTCCACAGCTCGTACCTGCCCCACGCCTCTAGCTAACCACAGGGTGATTCGGCTAGGCGTACCGCCGATCCGTGCCTGGCACCGAATGCGCGCACAGTCGGGGAATGTCCCGGCTGGCACAGTAACCGTGTTGAACCCCACCAACTTGCATTCCATTGTCATGTGCTCGTCGGGCGCGCCGCTACTGTGCTTTATGGTGCTGGCCAAGTGCAGTATCCCCCCCAAAGGCACCAGGTTCGGTATCTGCATCGGTGGTGCATAATCCAGCGTATCGCCGGCGCGCGCCTCACGATAGACGCCATACCCCTCCGACGAAGATCTGTTGTACATTTTCATGACGTCCGGGCTTGCCCCCCAGATGACCTCGATGACCGTGACCTTGTCGCCTGCGATGGTATCCGTGCCAACTGCACGCTCACGGCGCGTCCTGGTCGTGCTGCCAGTGGGGGTATCGGTAGTCTCCGCATACTGCCACACACTGCCCACTGCCAACGGTATGTGCTGACTGATGTGAATGGCCCGGGTCATAGGCAAACTGACAGTTACTCCTCCTGTTGCCGGCACAGCGATGGCATCCCTGAGCGCTCCGTACAATGTGCCCCCGATCACCTTCTCAGCGGTCACAAGATAGGTGCCAGCCGCCAGCCCGGTGAATACGCCCACTCCGTCCGCGTTCGTCACCACGGTTCCAGCGCCGGGCCTCAGGATTAGCTTGGCCCCCACCACATCAGCCCCCCCCTTGGTCACATGGCACTTGAGATCCCCGGCCAACACTGCACTGCAGGTTAGACCCACTACCGCCAATACCAAAAGCCCTGTACTAAGTCTCATCTGTCACCTCTCCTTTCTCCTGTTCGTTGTTGACCACGATTCCTCATATTGCCCAGTTCGCCGGACTCACCATCCCGGTGGCCAATGATTTTGCCTTCTTTGCATCTTTCCCCTCCTGCGAACAGCGCGTAGTTCACTGAGAAAGGCTCATTTCCCCCGGAGGTCCCAAAACTAATGCGCAGATCCTTTTCGTCCCCTGTGCCCGGCAGAATGCCAACCTGCTCTCGCCGCAGAGACTGACGCGCCGTTACTCCGCCCTCTATTATGCCTCACAGCGAGGCCGGCGGCAAGGCCTCTGCTGCCTGGATAGCCCCCAAACGCAGATGGAAGCGAAATAAGCGCATCCGGGCTAGCGGGTAGGGCTGGGCCCCGTTTTGAGCAGTCTCCCAGGGCGGGTTCTTGAGGCTGTGTTCGACTGGCCGGCCACGAGCGCTACCCCGCCTCGGGATGGTTAATTCTACTCATGTCCAGGCAGGAGCGTGTTTGCCAACTGCCTGCACGCCATCGGAGGTGACTGATTGGCAGCCACAAGCTCCTGCAAAGGCTGCACAGCGCTGGTTGTTCCGGATATACTACCACCACGAGCAGCGATTTCTTCGCGACTCGAAGAATATGCAAACAACCAAAAGCCAAATGGGAGCCCAACCCAACGATACAAAGTCTTCACCAAATTCTACCAACAAAGAACCTAGCTTTCGTCTTGACAGTTCCGTTCTATAGCGGAGCCCCAGAAAAAATGGTCATGTTGATACTATTCGTGGAAAGCTCGCGTGGCATGGAAAGATAAATCTCCATAGAGTGGAAGATTATGAAGAACACAAGAGAGAGGATTTGGCCGAGCAGATAGAAAACTTCGTAGAGCTAGTAAGAAATATGAGCCTCTTATAAGAAAGGAATTGAAGAGGATGCAAGAGAGCATGCAAGCCAACCAGTAATGGTTTATCCTCGCGACGAAGAAGGGAAACGCACCAAAGACAAAATCCCTTTGCAACCCAATTACAGACTTTGCATCGTTAACAACAGCATCCAACTATTACCAGCTTAACAACCGTCTGACCGCGAGACCTTCTGAGCTAATACTCATCAAGATGAGTGGCTTGACGATTGTGCTGGGCATCGTCGCGCTGCTCGCCGGGATAGGCAGTTGCACCGGTGTGAGCCCGCCGATCTTTCCTAACCTGCTCATCTTGATTGCACTAAGCATCATCGTCGAGCGCATACCAAGGCGGAGAAGCCCTGCAGGGCTGCTGCCGTTAGGGAGTCGCAACACTGCGTCGCGCATGAGCCGCTCCTGGCTCAGAAACGGACGGATTGGCGCCGCAAGGGCGGCCTTTGAGGTTGGCACAAGACGCGGCCAGGATGCAGTCATGCTTCAACCGATGACAGTGTATGCCACGGACATAGAGGGCAGCGGTTACTAGGTTTGCGACCTCGGGGGGCATTACCTGGCGGGAAGCAGGGAATCGTTGTGGCTTCAGGCAGTCGACAATCCGGAGAAAGTGGGGGAGGTGCTGGTGGCAGGATATGGTTGATCCTACAGGAATCGGAGGAGTAGGGGCTCGCCCTCGGCTGCGTGACTGAAAGCGGCGCCTGTTTGCCGCAGATGTCTCGATCCGCCGGGTAGTCCGCGGTGTTAGTGTATGCTCAGAAGCGCTGCGGTGTACTGTAGGTGATATGGCAGTGCGGTTGTGTTATACTGCAGGCCATGCACGGTGCTCAAGGAGGCAACCCGCTATGAGTACGAGACCGGCTTTGGCTGTTGCTGTTATGCTGTTTCTGGTCCTGCCCCCGGCATGCACGGAGGATAGCACGATGACCATTGCACAGAACGGTGAAAGCAGAGCAGTGATAGTCGTTGCCGAAAATGCCACGCAGGCGGAGAGACATGCGGCGGATGAGTTGCGTCGCTTTCTGGGAGAGGTGACAGGGGCGAAGTTTGAGGTGGTGCAGACCGCCGATGGAGGCACGAACGCGGTATTCGTCGGCCCGGATGCAGCTGGATTGAGGATCCCCGATTTCTCGACGGACGGGCTGGGCAGCGATGGCATCCTAATGCGCACAGTGGGCAATGACCTCGTCCTGGCTGGAGGGCGGCCCCGGGGCACACTCTACGCGGTCTATACCTTCCTTGAAGATGAAGTCGGATGCCGCTGGTGGGCGCCGGGCGAAAGCACTATCCCACACAAACCGACGCTAACGGTATCCCCGCTTGAGGTCAGGCATGTGCCACGGATTGAGTACCGTGAACCCTACTGGGGCGTCCACCTTGCGGATGGTGACTGGTGTGTCAGAAACAAGGTCAACGGAGGGAGAGCACAGACCGATGCCCAAAGAGGAGGG
This sequence comes from Candidatus Zipacnadia bacterium, assembly GCA_029821455.1. Classification (GTDB taxonomy): domain Bacteria; phylum Armatimonadota; class Zipacnadia; order Zipacnadales; family Zipacnadaceae; genus JALGVG01. The sequence continues at coordinate 3,957 of JALGTI010000161.1, forward strand.
AGCATCACCGAATCCGGGTCCGTGCATTCCTTTTATGTTGACATACCACCGGATCAGTACTTCGACGACCATCCCGAGTGGTTCAGCCAGATCAATGGCGAACGCACCAGCAGCAATGCACAGCTTTGCATGACGAACGAGGGGTTGATACAGGAGTATTCGCGGATACTCAAGGAACGTATCCGCAACAGGCCCGAGATCAACTCCGTCTGGGTTTCCCAGAATGATTGGGGAGGTTGGTGTGAGTGCGCTGACTGCAGCGAGATTAACGATCGTGAGGGAACGCCGGCCGGCGCTCTCATCCACTTCGTAAACGCGATAGCCGAAGAGATAGAGAAGGAGCGTCCCGATGTCGCCATCAACACACTGGCCTACGACTGGAGCCAGCCACCACCCAAAAACATAATACCGCGCAGCAATGTCGTGAACTGAGGCAGGTCACAATCCAGGTGCTGATGAGCTGCCTGGCCGTCAACTGCAAATGGTAGTCGCTTCGACCTACAAAGGGCACACAGTCACTTGCGGCATGGGGCAGGTGGGAAGCGTGTTGTGCGAGGGCTTACACACAGCCGGCCGAAAGGTTGTGGCCGTGGATGTTGACGAAGACCTGCTTGCAGTCGGCACCGCACGGAGGTGAGGCATTCCTGTAATGATCGGCGACATGTCGCGGCCTGATACACTCGCAGATGCGAATATTCGGCAGGCATCTTGTGTGGTATATTGCAGCTGAAAGACTGCCCGATGGCTTATGCCTATCACCTCGTCCAGGGAGCCAATTCCGTCATTCTCCGAACTTGACTGATTTGGGTTAGCAAAAGCCGGTAGATCGGGAATTTAGTGCAGTTTCATGTTAACCTTCCCCTTCCAGGCAGCGATCATCGCTGGCTGCCAACGCTGCCAGGTGCGTCCTGGCCGCGTTTGGCCTTGCGCAGAGCGGCTGCTCCTGCGACCAGGAATGATGACAGGCAATACTCCCCCAATGTGGGCACAACGTGCCCTATTTTTGCTTTCTCCATCCGGCCTTTTTGGAAGCCTTCGAGCGGCGAGCTTATCGCGTCAGCTTACTGAGAGTGGAACACTAGCAGGAGGAGAGCAGGGGCAGCCGCACGGGCAGTGCATTATTGGCATAATCGTGGATGCAGCGAAAGACGTTGAGAATATCTGGCCGGAGTGAGCCACAATGACAGCTTTGTTCGCCTGGCCGACTCGCGGCCCTATGACGCAGAGAGGAATCTGTCTATACCTGCTGCCGCCGTCTTGGCGTCGGCAATGGCAGTTACTGCGTCCAGATTGAGGTTAACGATATCCCCGCCGGCAAACACGCCCTCTAGCGACGTCATACCGTTTTCATCAACCTTTACTTTTCTGCGTCCGGTAAACTCCAGACGGTCCATCTGCTCTTCGGGGATGAAGGACAGGTCATAGCGCTGCCCGATGGCCTGGATGACCATGTCTCCTTCCAGGAACATTCTATTCTGCTCATCGAAGGTGGGACTGAACCTGCCCTCCTCGTCAAAGACTGACTTCACTGCTTTACAGTTGAGACCGGTCACGCGGTCGCCTTCAACGGCAATGCCGTCCGGACCCCAGCCAGGGTTGAAATCAATGCCTTCCTCCAACGCCTCCTCGATTTCTTCCTCCGTAGCGGGCATCTCGTCCCAGGATTCCAGGCAAACGATCTTCGTCACAGTTTCCTCATTGGGGTATTGCATCTGCTGCAATCGGACACAGCTACGGGCCACGTCCATTGCCACATTGCCGCCTCCGATTACGATGATTTCTCGCCCCACCTCTGGTGCGGTGCCAGTTCCGGTCCTTGCTAGGAAATCGAGTGCCAACATGCTTCTATCTGTGTTGTCCATAGGTACGGACGCGCTCACACTCGTTCCGATACCTATGAAGATCGCATCATAGTCTCGCATAATATCCTCGAACTGAATATCTTCACCGACAGTTGTATTCAAGCGAAATTCAACGCCGAGCGAGGCGATGTAATTAGTGTCTCGGTCAAGGGCCTCTTCTGGCAATCTGTATCGCGGTGGTCCTATGCGCAGCGCCCCTCCAGCGGCCGGCAGAGAGTCGAATATGGTGACCGCGTGCCCTGCCAGTCGCAGGTAATAAGCGACAGCCAGGCCGCTGGCTCCAGCCCCAATGACGGCCACTTTCTTACCCGTGGGCGGGTCAGGTTTCACTTGCAGTGCGTCCTCGAAGCTCGCAACACTATCCGCCGCGTACCTCTTGAGCCAACGGATGGCGACAGGCTCACCTCTATGTCCCAGGGAACAGGCGTCTTCACAGTGTTTCATACAGATTCTGCCACATATACTCGGCAGAGGGTTGTCCTCGTATATGGTGCGAAGGGATTGCTCGCTGTCGCCCTCATAGATAGCCTGTACGTAGTCGGAGATCTTCAGATGCGCCGGGCACGCCTCTTCGCACAGTTGACACTCCAAGCAGCGGGCCGCCTCCTTCTCGGCCTCTGCTCTGGTATAGCCCCTGACCTGTTCAACAAAAGAGGATACTCGCTCTTCCGGCGGCAACTGGAGCATAGATACTCGTTCCGGCTCAAACAGGGCATAGTCCAAATCAGGCGAGAAGCCCTCGTAATCCCGTCTGCGGTGACTCAAGCTTGCCTTCAGGATTGAGTACTCCTCCGCCGGTAGGAAGGTCTCTTCGTCTTTCTCCTCATCCTTTGGGACGAAGACGAAGGTATCGGTATCAAAATGGATATGAAAATAATCCCTGGAAAGCCGGAGTGAGCCGGGCGGGCAGATATCCACGCAAAGTCCGCAGAAGCAGCATCTGCCG
>JALGTI010000162.1 GCA_029821455.1 Candidatus Zipacnadia bacterium
GTCTGTCGTTCAACTGTCGTTCAACTGCCGTTCATCTGCCGTCAAACGGGTGGTTAGCTCAGTTGGTAGAGCAGGGGATTCTTAATCCTCAGGTCGCAGGTTCGATCCCTGCACCACCCACCAGTAGCACTGGGCGCGTGATGGAACTGGCAGACATGCATGATTTAGGATCATGTGGGGCAACCCGTGGGAGTTCGAATCTCCCCGCGCCCACCAATGACTGACCTGCCCGCCGTCCCCCTCCCTGAACGGAGGGGGAATAAGGCCGACAGGCATGGTTCGACGGGCTCACCATGGCCTGAGCTCGTCGAAGGCCAAGGATGCCTGCCTGCGCGGGCCCTAGCCCGCTTCTGGCCTTCGTAGCCGTTGCTACTGCGGCGGACTAGGCACGGCGGGCAAAGGCCTGTCGTACGGGGCAGTGGCAGGCGAGATGCCTGGCCTACCTGAATGTGACACTGCGCCGTCCCGGCGGGGCCGGGCGGCGCGAATTTGTCTGGTCGCGAACAAGATGGGGTAGAATAAGTGAAAACTGAGACGACAAAGCTTCCGGGAAGTCAAGTAGAGTTGCTGGTGCAACTGGATGAGCAAGACGTTGACGCGCTGTTTGCAGATGTTTACAAAGAATTATCACAGCGCGGGGGCATCCGCGGGTTCCGGCCTGGTAAGGCCCCCAGGGGCATTATCAAGCGGAACTACGGTGCCGAGACCATTAGAACTGCCGCGTGGGCAGGCTTCCTGCAGGACAAGCTGCCGCAGATACTTGAGGAGGCCGACCTGCAGGTCATCGAGCACCCAGAGCTTCCCGACCTTGAGGAATTGGAGTTCGAGGAGGGAGCCGAGGTTGAGTTCAGGACGATCCTGACGGTGCGCCCACGCGCCGAGCTGCCTGAATACAAGGGCATAAAGGTACTGAAGCCGACTGTCCAAGTGGCCGATGAAGAGGTTGAGCAGGCGCTGGAGGAACTGCGCGACTCCTACGCCGAGGAGGTGGAGGCAGACCGTGATGTGGTGGGCGATGGCGACATCGTGCAGGCAGCAGTGCGAGTGCTGATCGAGGGCCACGACAGTGAGCCAGAAGAGCGGGAGCAAACCATCGAGGTGGGCAGTGGCCAGTATGACCCGCCGATAGACGAGAAGCTCAAAGGGCACCTCATCGGGCAGACGGTCACCGCTGAGAAAGTGTTGCCTGATGACTATGAGGATGAGAATTTGCGCGGAAAGACCGTGACGGTGGAGGCGACTATCAAAGCTATCAAGGTCAAGCAGCTTCCGGAGCTGGATGATGAGTTCGCCAGGCAGGTGGATGCCGACAAGTACGAGAACCTGGCGGCACTTAGGGAGGGGCTTGTCGAGCAGCTCACCGAGCAGAAGGAGCGGGCAGCCCGGAAGGCGCTGGAGGAGCAGGTGTTGAGCGAGTTGCTGGACAGCGCGCAGGTTGATCTGCCGGCCAGCCTGCTGGAGCATCTGTCAGCACAGGAATATGCCCGCTTTGTGCAAGATATTGAGCGCGAGGGCCTCGGCTTGCAGGCGGCCTTGGAGGTCGCCGAGACGACCGAGGAGGAGACGCGCGGGCAAGTGGCGCGCAGGACGGAGCAGAATCTGAAACTGGAACTGATCTGGGAGGCGTTAATCGAGGCGGAAGGGCTGGAGGCTAGCGACGAGGAACTAGAGGCTGAACTCATCAGGTACGCCGAGGAAGGGGACCTCGACGTGGCACTGGTGCGACAAGCCGCTGAGGTCCAGGAGCAACTGCAGGATACGCTGCGCGAGCGCGTACTGCGCCGCAAGGCGATGGATATTGTCCTGGAGGCGGCAGAGGTGGAAGAGGTCAATGCCGACGAACTTGGGGCACGCCTTGCAGCGCAGAGAGTAGCCAAGGAAGCGGCAGCCGAAGAAACCATGCAGGCCCCGGAAACGTCTGAGGAGCTAGAAGTGCAAAGCAGTCAAGAAGATACAGAGGGCGATCAGGAAGAGGATGAGGCTTGATGCTTATTCCTATGGTAGTCGAGCAAACCCCGAGGGGCGAGCGCTCCTATGACATCTATTCGCGCCTGTTGCGCGAGCGCATCATCCTGATTGGAGAACCGGTTGAGGATCACCTGGCCAGTGTGGTGGTCGCCCAGTTGTTGTTTTTGCAGGGCGAGGACCCGCTGGAACCGATTTCGATGTATATCAACTGCCCCGGCGGGTCAATTACCGCCGGCCTGGCTATCTATGACACGATGCAGTATATCCAGCCAGAGGTGCATACCTGGTGTGTGGGTCAGGCAGCCAGCATGGCAGCGGTTCTCTTGGCAGCCGGTGCGAAGGGACACCGCTACGCCTTGCCATACTCACGGGTACTCATCCACCAGCCCTGGGCCGGGATGCAGGGGCAGGCTACCGACATTCGGATACAGGCCGACGAGATCCTGCGCGTACGCACGTGGCTAACCGAGATACTAGCCCACCACACCGGGCAGGCAGTGGATAAGATTGCGCAGGATACGGAGCGCGACTACTATATGACGGCACAGGAGGCTGTCGAGTATGGTCTTGTGGACATAGTGGCCGAGCCACGAACGGACGAAATGTCAGAGCAGTAGGTACTAAGAGGGACTGAAGCAGGCATCTGAGGGCGGAGGATGCGAAGCGAGGCCAGATATGGACGATACGCGAAGCCCAGGAGAAGGTCAGGGCCGCCGATACCGCTGTAGCTTCTGCGGGCGGGAGGCTGATCAGGTCAGTCAACTGATCGCCGGCCCCGGCGTATATATCTGCGTGGAGTGTGTAGGGCTGTGTAACCAGATAATCCGCACCCGCCAGGAGCAGGTCGGGCCTGGCGTACTGGCAGAGGCCGTCCCCACGCCGCAGGAGATATACGACTACCTCAGCGACTATGTGATCGGTCAGGAGCATGCCAAACGGGTCCTGTCAGTGGCCGTCTATAACCACTACAAGCGCGTGCGGCTGGCCCAGGTTGACGATGAGCTCGAGCTGGACAAGACCAATGTGCTGCTGATCGGGCCGACCGGTTGCGGCAAGACGCTTCTGGCTCAGACGTTGGCACGGCTGCTGGATGTGCCGTTCACCATCACTGACGCCACCTCCGTGACGGAGGCCGGTTATGTGGGTGAGGACGTGGAGAACATCCTGTTGCAGTTGTACATTGCGGCAGACGGCGACATCGAGCGCACCGAACGGGGCATCGTCTACATAGACGAGATAGATAAGATATCGCGCAAGTCGGACAACCCCTCAATTACGCGGGATGTGTCCGGGGAGGGTGTGCAGCAGGCGCTGCTCAAGATCCTGGAGGGAACCGTTGCCAATGTGCCGCCCCAGGGCGGCCGGAAGCACCCACAGCAGGAGTACCTGCAAATCAATACCAAGGACATTCTGTTCATCTGCGGTGGGGTGTTCGACGGCCTAGTGGACATTATTCGGCAGCGCACTCACAACCGCGCCATCGGTTTTGGTGCTGTGTCTGCCTACAGCGGCCCGCAGTCCGATGATGAGATGCTAAGCCAGGTACTGCCCGAGGATCTCATCAGCTACGGACTGATTCCGGAGTTCATTGGGCGTCTGCAGACCATCGCGACGCTGCATAGCCTCGACCAGGCGGCGTTGCGGCGCATCCTGGTCGAACCGAAGAACGCCCTGGTCAAGCAGTATCAGAAGATAATGCAACTACTGGATGAGGTAGAGCTGATCATCACCGAGGAGGCCGAGGAGGCAATCGCCGAGGAGGCGTTGCGGCGCAACATAGGCGCGCGGGCGCTGCGTACGGTCCTGGAGGAGACGATGTTGGACGTGATGTTCGACGTTCCCTCCCGCAAGGATGTGTTGCAGTGTATTATTGCTGAGGAGACGATTCGGGAAGGAGAAGCGCCGCGCGTGGTGTATAAAGACGAGGAGGATAAGAAAACGGCCTAGCCACGTAGCGGCGGTCTATCAAGATGCCGGGCCGGTGGGACGCCGCCGGCTCGTGTGTTCGGCAGCGACAGATATGGTGGGGCACATACTATTATGGAATCAGACGCCAGCGTAGCCGTAGAGCAGACGGAGGCTGAACCTGATCAGGAGAAGGCGCAGGCTGAGGCAGTGGCCGGTTATCCGGTCTTGCCGCTGCGGGATGTCGTGGCCTTCCCCCACATGGTTGTACCACTGGGTGTAGGTCGGGCGGCCTCTGTGCGGGCGATCCAGCAAGCCAAGCAGGCCGATGAACTTCTGCTGCTGGTAACTCAGCGTAGCCCTGAAACGGAGGAGCCGGAGGCAGCTGACCTCTACGAGGTCGGCTGTTTGGGCCGCATCATTCAAACCCTGGGGATGCCCGACGGCAGCCTGCGGGTGGTTGTGGAGGGCCGGACGCGTGCGCAGGTGACGGCCTTCACGCAGGTCCACCCCTATATGCGTGCACAGGTGATACCGCTCCCTGAATCTGAACCTGAGGGCCCCGAGATAACGGCTCGGATGCGCACCATCGTCAGCGCCTTCGAGGAGATTGCTAAGCTCAGCGATGACGTGCCCCCCGAGGCGGTCGTCACTGCTATGAACTTGGAGGAGCCCGGGCGGCTGTGCGATCTAGTCGCCGCCTATGTGGGCGTGCGGCTGGCCGATAAGCAGGACCTGTTGGCAGCCTTTTCGGTGACCAAGCGGCTGGGGCGACTGGACGAGTTGCTAACCAGTGAGCTGGAGATACTGCGACTGCAACACGACATCAAGCAGCGCGTACGTGTGGGGCTGGAGGAGAGCCAGCGGGAGTACTTCTTGCGGGAGCAGATGCGGGCGATCCAGGATGAGTTGGGTGACTTTTCCGGTTCTCCTGAGTATCAGGAATACCGGGAGAAGATCGAGCAGGCCAATATGTCGCCGGAAGCTACTGAGAAGGCCGCGGATGAACTGGGTCGGCTGGAGCGGATGCCGCAGGCCTCGCCGGAAGTGAGCGTTATTCGCACTTATCTGGACTGGCTGGTAGAATTGCCGTGGCAGCAGGAGACCACTGATAAGCTGGACGTGGCCGAGGCGCAGCAGATCCTAGACGAGGACCATTACGGCCTGAAGCGGGTGAAGGAGCGGGTGGTGGAGTTTCTGGCGGTGCGGCAACTGGTCACGGATGTGCGTGGACCGATCCTGTGCTTTGTGGGGCCGCCGGGTGTAGGTAAGACCAGCATCGGGCGGTCAATTGCGCGGGCGATGGGGCGCGAGTTCATTCGGGTCTCGCTGGGGGGAGTGCGCGATGAGGCCGAGATTCGCGGCCACCGCCGCACCTATGTGGGGGCGATGCCCGGGCGTATTATCCAGGCGATCCGCCGGGTCGGCTCTCGAAACCCGGTCTTTATGATAGATGAGATTGACAAGATTGGCGCTGACTTCCGCGGCGATCCTACCTCAGCGCTGCTGGAGGTCCTCGACCCGGAGCAAAACAGCGACTTTGCAGACCACTATTTGGAGGTGCCCTTCGATCTATCCCGGGTGATGTTCATCACCACCGGTAACTATCTGGAGCCGGTGCCCCCGGCCCTGAAGGACCGGATGGAGGTTATCGAGTTCCCGGGCTATATCGAGGAGGAGAAGCTGGAGATTGCGCGGCGCTTCCTGGTCCCCAAGCAGCGGAAGGCACACGGCGTCACGGGTAAGCAAGTGCGGTTTACTCCCACCGGCCTGCGGCATCTCACGCGCCACTACACACACGAAGCCGGCGTGCGCAACCTCGAGCGGGAGATTGCAGCCATCTGCCGCAAGGTCGCCAGGCAAGTGGCAGCGGGCGACGAAGTGGCCATCAGTGTCAATCGCAACACTATTTCAGAGTTTCTGGGGCCGATCCGCTTCCGCTTCGACGAGCGGCGCAAGCAGGACCAGGTGGGAGTGGCCACCGGCCTGGCCTTCACGCAGCAGGGCGGGGATATCATCTCCATCGAGGTCAGCGTGGTCCCCGGCGACGGAGACCTGGTGCTGACTGGCCAGCTTGGGGAAGTGATGCGGGAGTCAGCGCAGGCAGCGGTAGGCTATGCGCGGTCGCAGGCTAATGCCATTGGTCTAGCGGAGAGCTTCTTCACAAAGCACGATATCCACGTGCACGTCCCTTCCGGTGCTGTGCCGAAGGAAGGCCCGTCAGCGGGGATTGCAATTGCCACGGCGCTGCTGTCTGCGCTACAGGACCGGGTGGTGCGCAGCGATGTGGCGATGACGGGTGAGGTGACCTTGCGCGGGAAGGTGTTGCCCATTGGCGGCATTCGGGAAAAGGTGCTGGCGGCGCACCGCGCAGGCCTGCGTACGGTTGTCCTGCCGTTGGATAACGAGAAGGATATAACAGGTAGCGATGACATCCCTCCGGAGGTCCACGAGGACCTCGAGTTCATCTTCGTGAGCGATATGAACGATGTGGTGAAGCACGGCCTGACGTCGGCGCAGGCTTGACCGACGGCGGCTATTGCACTATACTCTGCACAAAGAACAGATGGCGTTGACGGGGAAGAGTAAGCGGCCCCCGCGGCCTACAGAGAGCCGGTGAGAAGGTGAGAGTGCCGGCGGTTGCGTCCGCTGAACGTCGCCCTTGAGCCGTTGAGCCGAAAGCCCACTCGGTAGCGCAGGCGTCGCGCCTGTGAAGATGACTGCCCAAGTAAGCTCGACCGGGTCCGCCCGTTATAGCGTCAGAGGGTCGTCGCACAGCGACGGAACTTGGGTGGTACCGCGGGTGGT
>JALGTI010000163.1 GCA_029821455.1 Candidatus Zipacnadia bacterium
GAGGTCCTCGCGGCGGAGCGCTTTTGCTATATGACCATTCAAGTGGACGGTCAGGTGCGCGTGCTATGCAATAGCCCTATCCACGCCTTTGCGGTGGACACGTCAGACATGAGCGATGGCACGCACGCCGTGTTGGTTCAGGCCCACGCGGCCAGCGGGCAGACGTTGGCCGAACAGGGCTGTGAATTGACTGTCGAGGCCGGCCGGCCGCTGGTGGCCAAGTGAATGCGGCTCTAAGCCCTAGCAAGCGCAGTCGGCTCACATGGATAGGCGCGTGGTGGCTAACTCTCAGCTATATGGCCGTGGTGCAGTTTCTCACCAGTACGCCGCGACTGCCACGCTTCCTGAAGGGGGCGGGCATTGACAAGCTCGAGCACTTCTTGGCCTATTGCGTTATGGGCCTGCTGGTCTGGCGCTCTTTCTATCTACGCAGGCCCGGCGCCTCGAACTGGTGGCTGGCCCTGGCTACCACAGTTGTTGCAGGAATCTACGCAGTGGCAGACGAACTGCATCAGAGATTCATCCCGGGGCGGTTTTGTGAGTGGCAGGACCTGGTTGCCGACTGGATCGGGGTAGCTGTGGCGCTGGTGATAGTGGCGCTCTGGGAGATCGCTACCAAACGACGCGACAAAACCTAACCTACACGACAAACCCTTAGGAGGTTGCAAGAATGGCAGAAGTCTGTACGATCAAGAGTGCCAACTTCGATGTGGAGGTGCTGCAATCCGATTTGCCAGTGCTGGTGGACTTCTGGGCACCATGGTGTGGGCCGTGCTTCATGATAGCCCCTATCGTCGAGACGCTGGCCGGCAAGTACCAGGGCAAGGTCAAGGTCTGCAGGTGCAATGTGGACGAGGCGCCGGATGTGGCCGGCCAGTATGGTATCCGCGCTATCCCCACGCTTATGGTCTTCAAGGCTGGGGAGCGCGCTGCCACACAGGTGGGTGTAGTTGGGGAGGCGGAACTGTCAAGGATGTTGGACGACGTGCTGGCCGGAGGCTAGCTGCTCAGAGTCCAGAGGGAGCGATGAGGGGGCACAATCGTGAGGTCAAAAGCGAGCAAGAGCAAACCCAAACGACCACATAGCCAGCGGAGCATAGACGTCTGGCCGATCATTGAGACCTGGAGCGCCACGATTCTCAAGCTTGCTGTGGTGGGGATACTCATCTCCCTGGGTTACCTGCTGTATGGTGTTTTCAGTGGGGCGCTGAACGGCGATGCCAGCGGGCAGGTGCCTGCGCGCATCGTTAACGCCGTTCGCATCTTCGGACAGGTATTGACCATCAGCAGCGCGCTTGCCACAGCCAGCCTCCTGCTGGTGACCATCGAGGACATCGCCTTCGGCATCATAGCCGGTGTCTATGGCCTGATCTTGATGTTGGGGACACCGTTTATCATCTCCAGCAACCTCAGGAACCCCCAAAGCCCTGCCGCCGAGCAGCTCAACGACTGGGGCACGCTGGCCGGCAAGCTGGTCATCGTGCTCGTGGCGCTGCGCTTTGCGTACGAGATTTATCGTTACGTGAAGGAAGAGCCCGCGCGGCGGGCGGCCCGCGCCGAGCGAGAGGAACGCGTCGCCTTCAGGGGGGAGAAGAAGCCTGTTAAGCGTACCAGGCTACTGCAGCACTGCTGGGAGATGCCGTTCTGTCACGAGCGCATCAGGGAGATCTGCCCGGCGTACAAGGCCCATAAGGATTGCTGGCGATTTGGCCGTGGATGCAACTGTGACCCCAAGCTCATTGAATCGCTCATCCGTATGGGAGGCATAGGAAGCGCGGGCCCCCCACGCACCAGCCAGCAAACCAGAACCGAGGGCGAATACATCCGGTCAGATCTGGCAGCGGACCTCGCGGTTGACAGCGGTGAGCGCACAATCCCCTGCTCCAAGTGCGCCATCTACGCCGAACACCAGCGCCAGAAGTTCAGGATTGTCAATCCCATCGCCATCATCGGCAGCATCGTTGCGTTGGCAGCACTCTACAAGCCGCTGACTGTCTTGTATAGCGGCCTCATAACTACGATGGCACATCTGGCGGCCAATTTCAGTTACGGTCAGACCATCAACCCCGAACAGTGGTTCGGGCAACTCGATACGCCCGCGGTGCAAATCTTCTTCTTCATCGTCGTCTTCTTGCTGGCTCTAGCCTACGTACTTAGATTCGTCGAGTGGGCCATCCTGGTCAAGAAGTGGTAGTAGGCTGCGCCACGCTGGTGTTCACTTAACCTGCGTAGATTACCTCGAGCAGAGTGTCTCCCACTTGCAACAACGAATCAGGCGAGCAGTGCTCAGGGGTGTCGTCAACCGTGTGCCATTCCGGTGGCGGGAAGTCAATTATGTCAATGGCATCGTAACCCGCGTCGAGGAACGGTTTGTGGTCGTCAATGACGTACGGCCCCGCGCGTCGCTTGAAGGCGTCGTGCCCCAGCACCTCGGCAGCGGTCCAGACCTCGTTTGCCAGCCCCGGAGCGGCCGTCTGACCGTAACGCTCGTAGGGCAGGTCGAAGCGGTCATTGCTGCCGTTTGGTGTCCCCACGCGCAGGTTGTGTTCCTCATCCTGACCCACCAGGTCAACCACTACCACCTTCTCAGGCCGGGGCAGCTCGGTAGGCCAGTCGTCAGCCAGGTACGCAGAGCCAATGCAAAAGCCCATATACGGCATGCCCGAGCCTGAGATGCCTGAGTCTTCTGCATCGAAGAAGGCGAGCAGCACCGGGCAGGGCGGCGGCACTTCGCCCAGCGCCCGGGCAATCTCAAGCAGGACCGCCACCCCTGAAGCACCGTCATTGGCTCCCAGAATCGCTGTGCCACGGTTGGCGGGATCAGGGTCCTCGTCTGCAACAGGGCGCGTATCCCAATGCGCCCCCAGCAGCCACACCTCACCCGGCTGATCTTGCCCAAACAGCGCAATGACGTTGGTGAAACCGTATGGCCCGCCCATAGGGGTTGCGGCCTGGAAATCCTGCTGCACCACCAAGTCGGCCAGCGGCCGAAGTTGATGAACCAGCCAGGCCAGACAGTCCTGATGGCCCTGGCTGCCCGGGTTGCGGGGGCCAAATGCCACCTGCTGCTCTAGGTCAGCAAAGGCGTGGGCTTCGTCGAAAGCCGGGCGCTCAGGAGGTACAGGTGGCGGGAGTGGGGCCGGGGAGCTTCCGCTTCCGCACGAAGTGCATCCCGCAGCCAGGCAGCCAAACACGAGCAGTACTAGCCAGCGTGTACGAGGGTCAAAGCCGGTCATCCGCGTGCTCCTCTTTGTACCAAAGAACCAGGCCCCGAGGATTTCATCCCCGGGGCCTAGTGGACCTTCTGCCAAACGCCATTTAGCGGAACAGCACAATGCCGGGCTCTCGGCTCTTACTGGTACCTGAGAGCCGGCTTTGAAGGCTTTCGTTCACCTCGGCCATATCAACCGCATCGTCGGGCGTGGCACGATAAACCGTCATCAGCGGCCCTTGACGCGATATGTACCTGGGACCTTCGGCACTGCCTGCCGGGCGAGGTAGTTGGGCTACCAGCAGCGGCGGAGCTGCTTTTTGCGGTGCTGCGACTGCAGGGGTGGCAGCTCCGGACCCCGCCAACGCCGCCTCGTGAGGCACTGGTGCCGGAGACGCCAGGGCCAACTCCGCACCTGTACCTCTGGGGGCAAGTGTTGGCGGCGACGCCACAGGTACCTCCACCGGTGCATTCGGCCGGGCCAGCGGCGCTCTGACCACCGGCTCCAGGGCTGCGTGGTCTACGGAGATCAGCGCAGGACCGGAATCGGGCGTTTCGGGCGCTACCACAGCAACCTCAACCGGCTCAACGTCTTCTGTAACAGGCGACTCAGAGTGCAGGAGTATTGGGGTTGGCTGGCGGCGCACGGAGGCGGGCTGAATCAGCCTGGATGGCTGTGTCGGCTTCGACGCCTCGGCAGTTGGTGCAGACGGCTGGACCGGTTCGGCCTGAACCGGTTGCGTCTCAGCCTGCGGCGCCACGGCAACGACAGGCCCTGCTGGCTCCATTTGCGTGGACGGCTGAAGGGCCAGCCCAAATATCAGTGCAGCAGCGGCGGCTGCGGCGCTCACCGCAGCGGCAACTTGACGCCATCCAATGCGTCCAATCACCCGTGGCTGAGGCTGGCCTACTGCTACCAGGATACGTTCCTTGAGTTCAACCGGAGCGGTTTCAGGCGGGCGGGCACGTAAGGCCCTGAGCATCGCCGCCTGGCTCGTGTACAGGAGATAGCACTCGGTACAGGCGTAGATGTGAGCCTCGAGGGCCTCGGTCTCCTCGTCGCTCAGTTCACCGTCAAGATAGGCAGAGACAAGTTCGGGTGTTGCCGCGCAGGTAACAGCCGCTAGCGGGCTAGCCGCCTGCGCCGCCTCTACTGCGGCAGCATGCAAGCCCTCCGCTGTGGCTAGGCGAGGTAGCGCCGACAGCGGCAGGCTCGCAGCCTCCAGCCAGCGCACGACATTGCGGCAGCGCTGGCAGTCCTGCAGGTGCACAGCTAGTGCCTCCGCTTCCGCGGTCGGAAGCTGCCCATCAACATATTCCTGGAGCTTGAGCGGTGAGGAGCATCCAGCCATACCAATCCCGTCTTCGACCCGAATGTATACTTGCTCCTGTGTATAGACACCCCGGCAGGCGTGAAGTTTCTCTTGTCTGGGGATTCAATGAGTTGGCAAGCCAGCCGCAGTGATGGCCTGGCGGCTTGCCTGGGTCGGAAGGGGCCTATTGCTAGCTTGCGTGGTCAACCCTAGGGAGTCTTCCAGATGCGCTGGAGGTAGGCATCAATGCGGGGGAGTATCCCGTGTTCCCACCAATGCCGCAGACGTGAGGGGATAGCGGCGGTTCCTGCAGGAGCGACCGGGCCGGCGAAGGTGCCGTCCTGGCTTGCCATCATCGCTAGACCCACACCGGTGGCGTACACAGGGGTGCTGACGCTGTCAGCCAGGCCAGAGAGGTTGCGCGGGCGGCCCACGCGGACCGGAATACCATCGAGCACCTCGGAAGCGAGGCGGGCGGTGCCATCCAGTTGACTGGTGCCGCCGGAAAGGACCGCCCCCCCCGTGATCAGTTCGTGCAGCCTGGCACCACGCAGGTCCTCCTTGACTAGGTAGAGTATCTCCTCCAGCCGTGGCTGGGCTATCTCAGCCAACAGCCGGCGTGGCACCCGTTCCTCGGCCCCAGTGCCCACCTCCGTGATCTGCACCATCTCCTCGCCGGGCACCATATCGCCCATCGCATAGCCGAACCTTCGCTTGACCTGCTCAGCCTCCTCGTGACTGACACGCAGCAGCCGCGCCAGATCCCTGGTCACCGCTTCGCCGCCGAGGGGAATCGCGCTGGTGTGGCGGATGGCGCCGTCGTCGAATACTGCCACATCCGTGGTCCCGCCGCCGATGTCTATCAGCACCACGCCCAGGCTGCGCTCAGCGTCGGTGACCACGGCCAGGCTGGTTGCCAGCGGCTCTAATACCCGCTGCTGGACTACAATGCCGGCGTCAGCTACACATCGTTCGAGATTGTCAATCACGCTGGCCATCCCAGTGACCACATGCAGTTCTACGTCCAGCCCATTGCCGGACATCCCCACTGGTCGCTTGACCCCTCGCTGGCCATCCACGGCAAAGTCTCGCACGATGCTGTGAATAATCTGGCGGTCCGCAGGCAGGGGGACACTATCACGAGCGCTTTGAATCACCTTTTCAACGTCTGCAGGACTGACCTCGCCAGCCGTGGTGTGCACCCGCCCGGTGGCGTTGCGTGATGTGATGTGGTCGCCAGTGATGCCCACATATGCCCCGGCAAGCGGCACGTCCGCCATACGCTGGGCTTTGTCTACTGAATGCTGGATGGCTTCGATGACGTGCTGGCGGTCAACAACCACACCGCGCTTGATCCCACGAGAGGGGGTCAGGCCTACCCCCAAGATTTCCAGGCTGCCATCAGCACTGGGACGGGCGATGACCGTGCATATCTTGGTCGTGCCGACATCCAGACCGGCCACATAAGCCGCGTCGGTCACGGTGCGTACCACCTTTGTGTGGGCTGTCGGCTACCCGCTGACCGGTCGCCAGAGGGGCCGCTGCATTATCCGCACGTCAATGTGTAGTGGGTCCTTGCCTTGGGTCTTCAGTTCTCGATATATTGCAGCAAATAGCAGGATCTTACGCCGAAGGTTGTCGGCGGTGCCCAACTTGCCTTGCACGCCTTCGGGCGTGTAGCAAGCGATCTCAAATGGATTGCTGAAGTCTACCTCAAGCCAGCCAGGGTTGCCGACTTCTGCGGCCGCCGCCACGCATTCGGCTAAGATGATCTGCTGCTGCTTGTCAAGACGCTGGCCCGGCCGGTCAATCTTGTCAACCAGACCCACGAGAATGGGCAGATTATCTGGCCGCTGTTGGCACCTGATTAGCGCAACCCCCTCCTCGTCCACCAGTACATAGTCCCGCCCGCTCTGCATAGCCGCCACCGGCTGTCGCTCCAGCAGCGTGACGATCAGCGTTCCGGGCAACTTGCGGCTGATCCGCACCTGTTTCACCCGCGGACAGTCCAACGCAGCCCGCACGATATTGTCCACCGGCGTGAATAGTGTGTTAGCCCCAGGGGGCACCTGAATACTGTCGGCCACCTCGTGGGCCACACTGGCACTCTTCGCCAGCACACGCACATGCTGCACCGCAAAGAACGGCCCCTGCAA
>JALGTI010000164.1 GCA_029821455.1 Candidatus Zipacnadia bacterium
CCTGCCCCGGTTCGAGTGTGCCTTCTGCGACGCCGGTGTCTCCGAGCTGCCGCCGTTGGCGCACATCGTAAACGTGCATTCCCGCTGGGAATGGCATCGTCACCGCAACCGGCGTTTTGTCATCAACAGCGAAGTCCGGCAGGACACCCCAGTATTGCGTCTCGCCATCTGTGAACCGCGTCACCTCGGTGTGCGCGACAGGATGCCCGAAGCGGTGTTCCGGTACGAACGGTGCGTGGAGGTCGGCCAAGCGGATTAGAAGTGCGCGGAACAACTCCCGTAGGTCTTGCTCGGTGCCGTGACGGCGCATGGCGTCGTATGCGTAGAGGTCCGCGTTAAGGTAAATCGCGGCGCCCTGCCCGATGTGGTTCACAAACAGGGCGGGCATGCCGTCGTCGTGGTATGCGTACACGGTCGCGCCGTCCGGCGCAAGTGACTCGCGGAATACGCTCTCAAACTTCGCACCATGCTTGCCCCGGTACTCGGCGACGAGTTGGCCCCGGCTGCGTCGCACCTCGTTGCCCTGCCGGGAGATGCCGAAGACCTCATCCAACGGCGGCTTCTCCCGAAGCCGGCAATGAAGATCGCGCAGCCCACAGCGGTAGTCGGCGATCAGTAGACCTCCGCCTTCGACGAAGGCACGGATGCGCTTGACCTCGGCATCGCTTAGGGACACAACAAAGGGAAGCACCAGGACCTTCATACCGGAGTCGACCAATGAGCCGGTCTCGATTTCCTGTCGCGCCATGGTGCGCGGCTGGAAGCCGAGGTCGTGAAGGAGCAAGTAGAAGTTCTTGGACGCCGCCGCGTAGTGCCCGGCAGGCTTGATGCCGCCCCAGAGTTGGCGCATCTCGTCGTCTGCTTGGATCATCCGGCCGACCAGTTGCGGGGTCATCCAGAATTCTTCCTTTAGACCAAGATTATTGACGTGGTTGGCCACCCCGCTCTCGAGAGTGCTTGCATGCCAGTTGTTCTCGGAGTAGTGCACGGCAATCGGGTCAGTCTGCTTTTCGGCGTGGGCCAGCAGAGCTGCCGGGCCGGCCTTGATCTCCTTGGTAGCGCGTGCTGCAGACTCGACGATCGGCGTCAACGTGAGATCCCAATTGCAGGCGCCATTGGCTGGGTGGAGGAACGTCGAGTGCCACCACCAGACGCTGTTCCACCCGTTCAGGAAGAGATACCAGGTAGCGTACTCCCCACCATAGCGACGGTCAGCGCTGTTGAGCCAGGCGCCACTGAGCTTCGCGTTGGGACGAAACGACTTGACAGCTTGCCCGTTGAAGATCTTTGGTGAGTGCACGCCGGGCAGGATGTACGTGTGATAGACCTGGACCAGATCCATGTGGCGGGTGAGCTGCCACCAGTCGTATCCATCGTAGCTTGAGTACTGCTCCGCGCCGTCCCAGCCGACCACGGCGCCGGGATGCTCCTCCTCAATGGCCTTGCGCATGCGTTGGTTGGCTTCCGCGAACTTGCGGCTGATGAACATCCTGTAGTCCGTCCACGCGGACGGGTTCTTCACATCACCCAGCATGTCCGCTTCGCTGCTGAAGCGGATCGACTCCCAGTTGGCGAAATCCGTCTGCCATTGAGCGTTAAGCGAGTCGAGGTCCGGGTAGATGGTGCGCAGGTACTCCTGGAACATCCGCCAGGCCTCCGGCGTGTCGCAGAAGCGCCCCTCCGGTTTGAAGGCATTCACGTAGTTCTCGTCCCCCAGCGTGTAGCCCAGCGCGTTGAAGGGACGATGGGCTCGCGCGGTATTGCGTGCTCGTTGCTCAGTTTCGGCGAGCCACTGTTCGTTCAGAAGGCGGTCGGCGAGGGTGATACCGTGGAAAGCAGTGGTGTACGGTACTGTGCGCAGGTGCACGAGGGCTGCATTCCGCGCGTTGCTTTCACTGGTGCCACAATTGGAGAACGCATCGGCGAGACCGCGTCGGCGGAGCGCGTCGTAGTACAACAGCCGTCGCCATGAGCCACCCAGACCGGTGTTCCAGTAAAGCACATAGAAGTCCGTGGGCCGCACGTTCTCCGGCATCAGGACTTCCGCCGTAGCCGTCGCCTCCGGACCGCGATCCGAGAGGAGCGTGATCTCGACTCGGTTTAGAACGGAAAGCGAGCCCTCAGGCGCCTCCAACACGATCTCGTCAGTGAACCGCCGCCTCTCTCTGGTGATCAGCAGACGATTCCATTGGTCAAACCAGCGGATCGCCATCTTGAGGTCGTCCGTCGGCCCCTCTGTGTCCAGCTTGCAGACAAGGGCTCCACCAGCCGAGACCGTCTTCTTGTTTGTCTGAATGCCGACAAGCTTGACTGGTCGCTCTACGGCGAAAAGGTGGACGTCCCAATCCACGACATGCCCGTCCCCAACGAAGACGACCTCGGCGAGGTACTGGCCGCCCGGCAAGTGAGGCAAGTTAGCAACAATGGGCTTCCCTGGCTTTACGTGGCCCTCGGTACGGAAGACTGGGTCGTAGTTGTCGTGCCGACGCACGACGATCTTCACCCGCGAGCGTCGAGTGGATGAACCAGGTTCGGTCCGGATATTCATGCGTCCGTCCTCTATGCTCATCGCCGAGATGCACACCTGCGTCTTGGGGCGTGCGGCTTGGCGGAGGAACCAACAGGCACGAGCCGTCGAGTACTCGAACTCCGACTGCAGTGGGGAGTTGCTGAGAAGGTAGCCAAAACGCGAGTCGTTACGCGCGTAGAAGTGCACGAGGTGTCCCTTGCCGCATCGATAGATCGTGGCGACTCCGTCTTGCGGATCGGCGAACGGGAATCGCGCGGCCCCGATGGAGGTCTCTTCTAGCTTCAGGCCGGCGGCCTGCAGGTCATCCTCGAGACCATTGCCCAGGCTGCCGATCATCAGTGCTCGCCCCGAAGATACGGCTGCCAGTACCGACGTCCGCACCTGTTCCGGATACGCTGACCACTTGGGGAAAGCGCTCATGGCAATCACTTCCCAGTCGGTCTCGAGGGCGCGCTGGACATCCTCCAGGACTCTCTCTGGGCTCTTGCCCAAGTCCGGCCAGTAATGCGCCGGGATGCCGAACTGCTTGACGTTCGAAGCAGCAGCAACGGGCACGACAGTCCCGTCTATGTCCATGCGCTGCATCAACTCGAAGCTGTCGTGGTGCGCCGAAAACGGGGCAATGAAAACGACCCTCAATGGACCGCCACTGAGTGCCTCAGCCCATGCGGTGCGGTCGAGACCGGACGTTCGGGGTTCGCCGGCCTCAACGAAAGTGAGACAGTTCAGAATGAGCACGGCAATGACCACTGGCTTCATTCGGCATCTGGCCTCCTGTCGGGGTCGGTTGGCACGAGCAATCGGTAAGGACCGGTCACCAGGAGCCGGCCCTAGCCTGCACCAAGGGCGAGGTCAATGGAGCGGATGATCTAGCCCTGGCTGGATTCCGTGCACGGGATGCTCCGTGGCTTGCCGGTGTGCACCGGCGAGACGGGGACTCGCACCTCCACCTTCCCTCGGGCTTTCCTGCCATTTCCCATTTGTCTGTACTCGACTGATATATTGTTCGAATCTGTGATCAATTCCTTCTCGTGCTGGCGACGTGAGCGAAGGAAACAAGAATTCATAGCCTTACCTAAGCTTACTTGTGGGTGATTAAGTTGGGTGGACCCCGTTGTCAAGACAGGCAAAGGGCCGTTATCAAAGTGCATTGCAGTAGCCCCGGAGGGGTCTGAGCGGGTTGGTTGCTGTGCCCACTCCCGCCCCCTGCAGGGGGCGGCCCCTCTGGCTTGGGAATAGACTTCCGAGGGAGTGCGGTAATCCAGGGCCTGGTGCAGTCGCTACTGATTATAGAACTCAGAGTACGCCGACAATCCCTGCCGGACTTCCCGTGGTGTCTGGCAGTCGTGCAGGTAGACCTCCTCGTACTTGACCGTCCGCCACAGGCGCTCGACGAAGATATTATCCGTCGCCCGCCATCTGACAGGCGGATTGATCCGGTGATCCGGTACGTGCCAGCGGGAAGGAGCACCTCCTCCGCACCTCGGAGTGAGTCGATGGCCTTCCGGATCGCCACCCTGTCGTCAGTTACGCCATTGGCCGTCGCTCCGAAGTCCAGAGCGTTGACGACACCCGGGACCGATTGCTCCTGTCCACCAGCGACTCCGGCAAAGAAGCCAACCACGCCCAAGCCCACTAGCACAACCGATCTTCGTATGATTGTCCCACGCCCCCTTTAGAGACTGCTGCAAAAGTGTACCATAGACTATGGCGGAGGGGGGAGCAGAAGTCAGTGCTTGGATCTGCTACAATTGGGAGACGTGGTGCAAGCAGAACTCTTCACAGGCGGTGATCGCAGGTATGTAAGGAGAGCAGAGCACACAGCCGAGCTCACCGTCAGCCCTAAGCCTGACACCATAGCCCATTCGATGCTGTCCATTCTGGTCTTGCTCTTCTCCCCGCTCACGCGGCGTATTGCAACTACACCCCCACCATCCGCCCGGTCCTTGCTGACTGATAGCAGGCCTCGACCACCCGCTCGTTCCACAGGCCATCCTCGCCGCTGATGGGTGGCTCGGTGTCATTGATGATGGCGTCGCAGAAGGCTTCAATATGCGCTTGATAGATGTTGGGCAGTTCGGGCTTGATGATCTCCGCAATCGCCACCTCCCGTTCCTGCTGCGAGTCATATCCACCTACATCGGGCACCAGCGTCACTTCCAGCTCCCCCGTTGACGCTTGCCCGATTGTTCCCCTGGCCGTGATGCTGCCCTGTGAGCCGTACACCTCCAGAGCGTTGTGGCAGGCATCATCGGGGACGTTGAAGAGGGCATCAATCATCCCGAGCGCCCCGCTTTCGAACTGCAGCACGCACACCGCCGTGTCCTCGGCCGGATAATCCTGCACCAGGTTATCAATCATCATTGATACACGCCGGGTGCGGCCAAAGAACATCTCCAGCACGTCGAGGCAGTGATTGCCCATATCAATGAAGGCACCACCGCCACCTAACGCAGGGTCCTGCCTGAACGCTCCGGGGATCGGTGGGTACCAGCAAGTCAGCTCGCCCCGCCCCATCACCAGTGTGCCAAGCTGGCCGGCCGCCACCAGCTCCTTCACCTTCTGGTGGCAGCCGTGGAAGCGCATCATGAAGTCCACACCGAGCTTGACGTTGGCTGCCGCACATGCCTCCACTAGCTCCTCACAGGCCTCGACACCGATAGCCAGCGGCTTCTCACACAGCACGTGTTTGCCAGCCGCCGCACACTCCAGCACCTGGTCCTTGTGCAGGTGGTTGGGTGTGGCAACGTAGATGGCATCCACATCGGCGTTGGCGATCATCTCCACGTCCGAGGTGTAACGCTCCTCAGGGGGAACATCATACTTCTCCCCCACCTTGTTGACCAGTTCGTCACTAACCTCACAGATTGCCACCAGTTCAGCATTGCTAGCCGGGATGATCCCCTCAGGTATCATCCTGCGGTCAGCAATACCTCCGGCTCCTATAACGCCCCAACGAATAACGGACATAGCGGCACCTCCATAAACTCGCCTTTTACCTACCCCCAACCCCTCCCTGAAGGGAGGAGACTGGGAATAGCCTGCGATTAGATGCATCTACAGTATTCCGCCGCCAGGCGGCACGCCGTGGGCGGCTATTGTGTTTGTTCCTGGCCCAGCACAGGGCCTTCCGGGGCATCTGGCAGCAGCGTGTTGTCATCTGTGGTCGCGCGGTCAAGTTGCTCCTGTGTGAGGCCTTCGGCGCCCCGGAGGTCAGCGCCCTGCAGTTGCGCTTCGTTGAGGTTGGCGTCTTGCAAGTGCGCGTCTTTCAGGTTCGCTCCCTGCAGATCCGCTCCCCATAGATAGGCTCCCTGCAAGTTTGCACTACTAAGATTGGCCCCGGTCAGTTTCGCTTTCCACAGGCGTGCGCCCTCCAATTGGGCTTCACTGAGGCTACAGTTATCCAGAGACGCTCCCCACAGTTCCGCCCCGTTGAGCTGCGCCGTCCAGAGGCGGGCTCCCTCCAGGTGAGCGCCGGTCAGATCAGCTTTGTCAAGCCGTGCACCCCAAAGCTCTGCTTCCTGCAAGTGGGCACCGCTAAGGTTGGCCCTCTGCAGGTTGGCTTCGCCGAGGTTGGCGCCCTCCAGATGGGCCTTGGTAAGGATGGCCTCCTGCAAGTCAGCACCAATCAGGATGGCGCCCTTCAGGTGGGCTTCATTGAGGTCGGCGCCGTTGAGGTGGGCGTCGCGAAGATCGGCAGCTTCCAGGTGCGCAGCGCTGAGGTCGGCCTGTTCCAGATGTGCAGCGGTCAGGTCCGCCTCGCGCAGGTCCATGCTGCTGAAGTCAAGGGCAGAAGCGCCCTCCCCCTCTCCCCTACTCCAGTCCTGCCCAAGAATTGTGAGTGCCGCCTGAATGTCCCGTGGAAGTGGCTCCTCCGCAGACGCCTGGTCGCCCTGCCAAGGACACCGCTCCCGGACACAAGCGGCCAGCACTTCCAGAATCGTCGCCCGGTACTGGTCGTAGTTTCGGGCGAGGCGCTCCAAAGCGTAGATTCCGCCCAGGCGGACCTCAAGCTTCTCGTTCCCAAGCTGCTCAATCGCGTGGGTGAAGCGTTCGGTGACCTGACCCTTCTTGGCCACCTCCACATCCTTTTCCATCGCCGCAACGCGCTTCCAGTAGAAATACAGGCCCATCAGCAACGCACC
>JALGTI010000165.1 GCA_029821455.1 Candidatus Zipacnadia bacterium
ACGTAGTCGTCGTTAGCAACGACTCCCCTCGTGCTTAGGTCGCCGACGTTGTCTGTCCACCACTCATCAAGGGTCGGTTCTGCCCACACGCACATCGCGCCACCAGCGAGCATGCTCACCAGTGTTGTTACGAGTAGGACTTTCCGCATGCCTAACGCACCCCCTTTCTGGGATGTATTCCCTCTTGCCCACTCTGACAGTGAAGTGCTTATACACCGTTCGCTCCAGCTTGTCAAGGGGCGAAAAGATGTTTGAGCGTTTCTTGAGACCGCTTTGATAGAGGATTATCGGCGGAAAGTGAGCAGCAGGGAAGAGCTGTCGCGTGGTGGTTGGCAGCCCGCAAAGCCATTCGCTTCCAGCCATTCTTTCCAATACCATCGAGGTAACTCCCTCCCGTCACCAACGCCGCAACCGCACGCGGGCGCGGGTGTATCCCGAGAGCATCGGTCGCATATGCGCCTGTGCTATTGACACCAAGTAATGAATTGTTTACACTAAGACAACCGAGCGCTTATGCTCTGCTACTGATAAGAGACTAGGCCTCTTGCAGTGAGGCACAGTGATTAGTGGAGAACGGTGTCTTCGACGGGCAAGAGATGCTTGAAAAAAACCGTGCATGGCGTTATCATTTGCCTCACCCGACCCACTCGGGCCTGTAGCGCGGGGTCGTGCCGGTCTTTTGGCATTGAGGTATAGAAGTAGTCCTGCCACGGGGAGCCATCATTCAGGGGCGTAACGTGTTGAAAGGGAGGATAAGCCGTGCGCATGCGTCGTGAGTTCAGGGCAGGGCGCTTGCTTTTCTGGGCGCTACTCATAGGAATGCCTTTTCTTGTCCAGCTCACGTTCCTGTCCGGCCAGTTCAGCGGGCTGCGGTCGCGGCAGGCGATAGACCATGCGCAGGTGGCGCGGAACATTGCGCGAGGTGACGGTTTCACCACGAACTTCATTCGGCCGCTCAGCCTCGTTTTTTCAGCCAAGGTCGAGGGCCATCCTGACCTCCTGAATGCGCCGTTGCATCCGCTTCTGCTGTCCCTCGCCTTTCGTGTCCTGCCCCCGAATGACAACACGGTTGTGTTTTTGTCGGTCATTTTCTGGGTCGCCTCGATATGGATCGTGTTCTTTTTGACCAGGCGTATGTTTGGCCCCAAGACGGGGGCTCTTGCTGCCGCGGTTTTGATGGTGTCGCTTAATCCAATGATGTCTTCAATGGCTGGCACTGCCACGATGGTATCGATGTTTCTGATGCTGCTGCTTTTCTATTTGCTTATTGGCAGAGCCTATCCCGACGGCGAGGCAGAGGATGCCAGGAGGCAAGGCTTGTGGCCCATGGCCGCGATTGGTGCTGTCCTGGGGCTAGCAGTTCTAAACGATTACTATTATGTTGCCGCCGTCGTCCCGGTCCTTCTGTTCGTGATCCTGGCAACAGCGCCGCACAAGAACTGGAGAGGTGCCGCAATCGTCGCGGGCGGAGTCGTGATTGTGCTGCTTCCCTGGATGGTGCGTAACCTCGTGGTTACGGGCAACCCAATATTCACACTCGCCCAATATGACATAGCGTCTCACACTGGGATTCACCCAGGACAGTCGGTATTGCAGCACCTAGATCCACAGGTGGCGAAAGCGGCTGCATTGTATCCCTTCTTGTGGGAGAACTTGCGTAGCGTACTGCTCAAGGTGCGGACTGGGATAAGACCGCTGCTCGAGTCTGTGCCCATGTTCGGTGGGCTATTCATCGGTCCCCTGTTCTTCGCTAGCATATTTGTAACTATGCAGAGACGTGCAGTACGCAGTCTGCGTCGTCTGTTTTACGGTGTTGTGCTTAGCTTCGCGCTATTCATGCTGTTGGGAGCTTTTTCACGTGAATCTCTGGTTGCACTAGAGCCATTCGCAATCATCTTTGCAGTCGGTGCCGTCAGCCGGTTCATCGGTGCGGTTGACACAGACACACTGGCCCGTGGCTGGCGAGAACGCGATTGGCCTCGCATGTGGCAGCCGGCCAAGAAACTAATTGTTGTAGGAGTTCTGGTGCTGCTCGCGGCCTTCCCGGTGGCGCACTATGTGCGCCTTGGAGGCGCGCGCGAGAGGCCTTCAATGCTCAAATACGAGTACTTGAGTATGCAAGCCCCATCAGAGGGGCTGCTAATGTCCGACTCCCCGTGGCTGGCGGCCTGGTACTGTGACAGGCCGAGCGTCTGGCTAACCCAAGCAGCGACTGATTACGACTTGGTATCCCAACGCGTCGAACCTATAGACGTGCTTCACTTCTCTGGAAGTTTTCGTGCAGATCCGGCGACTGCCTGGGGTAACTGGTGGCAGCAAGCCAGGCTCTCACCAGCGCCTTACAAGGAACTGACGCACGTTTATGCGCCAGCCCGCGGCGAGGTCGTGCGTCGTCGCCCAGGCTGACCTCGAGGATGGAGCCAATGTGCCGGTCGATACGAGTCTTACCAGAACTGGGCATCCTGTCGCTCGTGACATGCCTCTTACTGTCAGGCTGCTGCGCCCGTGTCGACCGAACCTGGGATGATCTGCCCAGGGTAGCGAAACCGCGGACCGACCCCACTATTGCGCGCTTGCTGGCGGAAACAGAGGCTGACCCGAACTCGGGGGAGGTATATATCAAGCTGTCAGAAGCCTACCTGCAACGCGGCCAGGTCGAGAGGGGAACTGAAGCAGCACTGCGCGCGCTCGAGTTGGAGCCGGAGAATGACCAGATAATGCGGCTTCTGCTTAACCTGTCGTTGCGTTCCCAGAAGCTCGGCGCCCGCGTTGCACAGTTCTGTGCCAATCTGGTCAATGACAAGCCGGGACAGTCCCGAGCCCTCAACATCCTAGGCGTAATGTTATTGCGCGCCCGGCAACTTGACCGCGCCATACATTATTTCCAACAGGCGATTGAGGCCGATGCAAACTTCCCCCATGCGGCCGCTAACTTGGCTGTGTGCTATGCTCTGCAGGGCGACAACGCCAAAGCCGACGAATGGCGCACGACTGCGACACGCTTGGCCCCTTCCGACCCAACCATTTCGTTGGTACTTGCCGGTGTGTACGCTAACAGGGCTCAGGTTGACAAAGCTCTAGCTGAGTACGACCGGGTCTTGTCTTTGGCCCCAGACTCTCCCCAGATTTACCTTGAAATCGGACGCACACACACCATGGCGGGCAACTTTGACCAAGCTGAGGATGCTTTCAGAAGAGCGTTGACCATTAGGCCCGGTTTCGTTCCTGCGCGTATGTCCCTGGGCAAACTGTTATCTTCTCAGCGACGCTATCGGGAGGCTTTGGAGCAGTTCAAGAATGTGGCTAGATCAGCGCCCAACATGCCCGACGCCCACGTGGGGGCGGGCTTATTATCATATAGGCTGGGAGACCTGAAGGACGCGGAACAAGAACTCCTTAGCGCTTTGCAGCTCAACCCGTCTTCTGCAGAGGCGGCCAACGCACTGGCCTACCTGTATGCCGATCGGCCTGATAAACTCGACACAGCGCTCGAACTGGCTGAGCGGGCCACTGCCCTCAGCCCCAGCGATCCAAGCATCGGCGACACCTATGGATGGGTGTTACTCAAGCTTGGTAAGACACAACAAGCCATTGAGAAACTAACCTGGGCTGTCGGAAAAGCTCCCGACCATCCAACCATTATGTATCACCTCGGTGTTGCGTATTACCAGGCTGGCGACAAGCCGCGGGCCATAGAGTGGCTACGCAGGGCACTGGCATCCACGGGCCGTTTCGCAAGCCCGACCGACCGTGACGAGGCACAGGAGCTCTTGGCGGAGGTTAGCAAGGAATGATTTGTGATCAGACGATAGCATGAGTGCGAGAGTGGAGTCACAACCCAGTCTAAGGGAGACCTTGATTAGTTACGGATTGTTAATCGTTACTGCCGCCTGCGTAGTGGCGATGTACACCCGGTGGGCGCAACAAGCCTGGTACGCCATTTGGGAGGTCGAGGACTCTTATTACAGCCACAGTCTCTTAATCCCTTTCATTGCTGGATATCTGCTCTGGCGCAAGCGCGATGAACTCGCTCAAGCACCTATGCGTGCGGATTGGCGCGGGCTCCTGATTGCGTTCATTGGCTTACTTCTCTTCATCCCCGGCACCTTCGCCGATATGCTGACTTTCAGCGGGCTGTCTCTCATAGCGATACTGGTAGGAGCGGTATGGGCCCTGTACGGGCCCAGTGTGATAAGAATCTGTGCGTTCCCCATCCTCTACCTGCTTTTCATGATGCCCATCTCTACTGCACTGCTTGAGCCGGTTGCCTTCTCTCTGCGGCTTCTGTCAACGAAGATGGCCAGCGGGTGGCTCGCCCTTTTCGGCCAGCACGGAATCGCCGAAGGGACTTCCATCATCTTCTCGACGATGCGGGTTGAAGTCCCCAATGCGTGCAGTGGTATGCAGTCGCTTATGGCCTTGGTGGCTGCCCTGTCTGCGTTCGTCTATATTGGGCGTGGCTCATTGTGGCGTCGGCTTCTGCTCCTTGCGGTTATTCCACCAGTCTTGGTCGTGTCCAATGGCTTGCGGATTGCCCTAATAGCCATGATTGCCAGACTGTTTGGAATGGACGTAGCAGAAGGACCGCTCCACGGCACGTCAAGTGCACTTGTATTCTTGCTGACCTTTCTTGCCATACTCGGCTTTGCCCACATGTTAGCGGTTGAGATTGACTTAGGTAGTGAAGCGACACGAGGCAGCAACCCTTCTCGCGCGCGACCCCAGAGCATTTCTCGCTGGCTGCCCCGTACGTCATTTCCTTCGTTGGGACTCATCGCGGTCCTTCTGATGGGCAACTGGGCAAAGCTTACACTGCGACCACAGGAAGCGGGCGTCGAGGGCCTGCCGCTGGTAGACTTCTCACAAGTTCCACTTCAAGTTGACGGCTGGACCGGCAGAGACGTTGAGGTCGACCCTGAGAACAGGAGGAAGATATTCGCCAATTCCTTGCTGAGCCGAGCCTATACCAGTGGGAATGGCCAGGAAGTTACCCTACTAGTGGAGTATCGTTCCAATGCTAGTCGAAAAATGTTCCATACGCCCGATTTGTGCATGCCGGCAGCGGGATGGAGGATGGACGTGCCCGAAAGAAAGCTTGCTGCTGTAGGCCAGATGCTTGTTCCCGTCTTGGTGATACCGTTTGAAAAGGACGAATCTAACTGGATAGAGACTTACTGGTACCGGTACGGTGGCGTATACGCAGCGCCCGGCTCGTCGTTGGCAACCCGTATGCAATTAGCTGGTCATTTGGGGCGCATAATTGGGCGACGGCAAACCCAGACACTCTTCAGGGTCGGCTCACTGGTTGTTGGATCGGTTCAGGAAACATACTCCGCACAACTAGACCTGCTCGACAAGCTGATGCCTGCCATCGAGAAGGCTTTGGCGGACGGGGATGAGCGGGGTCGCCGCCGCAGTGAGCAGGATGTGGGTTGGCATCATCCAGGCAGTGAGAATGGAGCAGAGCTGACACTGGAAGTGGTGGAATGAACATACGGGGCCCGTTTGGACAGATTGGCAGAGCCCCACGATGGGACATCAGGTTGTGAGTAAGGATTGCTGATTCAATCTGAATCTGACATCGCCGCCGAGAGCAGCGAGTTGTACAAACGAATAGAAGGAACCAGTGATAGTCGATGAGGGAGAAAGCTGGTCTGGAAGAGGTAGCACCAGCCGTGGTGCTGATACCGCGAGATAATACATCTTGTACGCAATTAGGCGTAATACACAGTCTTGGGCGTGCGGGCATTCCGGTCGTGGCAGTGAGCATGAGACCTCGCTTTTCATTTCATTGGGCTCTCGTTACGCCTGCAAATGCTGCTCGCATGAGGGCGAGGACAGAGATCTCGGGTTAGCTGGATGGCTGGCTAAGCACGCCGGCAGGCGGGTGCTGTGGGACACAGAGGTGCTTATCATGTTCATTGGACTCTGGCTTGCTGTCCGGCATTCGGCTCTTCTAACTGTATGCGGAGGGCAGCGATGAGCAAGATAATCGGGATAGTCGGCGGCGTGGGGCCTAAGGCCGGCGAAAACCTGCACGCCAAAATATTGCTCAACACGCGTGCAGTCCGGGATGGCGACCACCTGCCTATTCTGCTGTATACGAACCCGGCAATCCCAGATCGCACCGATTTCATCCTGGGAAAGAGCCCGGAGAACCCTGGACACGAGATTCTGCGGTCCCTGGAACTCCTTGTGAGTGCAGGTGCTAGGGTTCTCTGCATCCCGTGCAATACCGCCCACGCTCCCGTTATATGGGACGTTGTCAAGGCAGGTCTGGCAGCCCTTGTGTGTGATGCTCAGCTCCTGCACATTGTCAATCTTACTGTGGAACACATGGTGCATCACTATCCAAACGTCTCGCGTGTCGGCATTCTTGCTACCACTGGTACCATCCTGGCCGAGGTATATCAAGTTGCTCTCGTGCAGCATGGGATCTTTTCCGTGGTCCCTAGCGAGAGTCACCAACGCGAGATCCACGATGCCATTTACCACCCTGAGTGGGGTATCAAGGCCAGATCCGCACCGGTGATGCCGCATGCTATTGACATACTCACGAGCGCGGCGGCTAGACTTGTTGCTGGGGGCGCCGAAGCGATCATTCTGGGCTGCACCGAAATCCCTAGGCAACGCTGTCTTGATAGACGCTTCGAACATCCTGGCCAGGAAGGCCATCCAACGTGCCGCAGGCGAAGAGAAGCTTGTCCCCGACACGTGACAGCGTTGACCGCTGCTAGAGGGCATCTGTGGATAGGACGCCGGCAGCTTGGTCTGGGAGTCTGAATACGAACTTGGATATCTGCACCGGGAAGTCATACCGTGGAATGGAAGAACATGAGTAGACATCGGAGCACCAATGGCCTCGAGAAGATCACCATACGAATTGCTGAGGATGCTGACTTCGCTTCCTTAAGCGAGTTCTTTGCTAAGCACTTCCCTTCTGGCACCCCCCAGCGAGACCCACTGAGGCGACACTACTTGTTCCACGAAGGTCCTTGCGACGCATGGATCGCTAGAACTGCCGCCGGAACAGTCGTCGCGCATGTAGCCGCGCTTCCTGTAGCTATCGATGTAGCGGGCAATGAGTACAAGAGCGCTTGGATATTCAACATTATTGTCGCTCGTGAGTCTCGTCATCAAGGCATCGCCTCGGGTATGGTGCAGCAAATCCAGAGCCATTACGGTACGGCGGCCGTACTAGGCGCCAACGCGAATTCGCGAGGGCTTCTGAGAGCTTTGGGTTGGGTGCAACCCCCCGATGTCCCTAGGTATGTGTTGATCGCTGACCCCAACTATTATCTAAGACGTGCATTCATTCAAAGACGACCAAAAGAAGTGCTGCGTGATCTTGCTATTGCTGCTCAGAGAGTGGGGCAGAAAGCAAGATCACGGCCAAGCACTCAGGACTTGACAATTGAGCGTCTAGAGAGATTTGATAACTCTATTGATACTCTATACTCGCGACTGGCGCCGAGTTTTCGGCTCATAGCCCGCCGGAATTGTGACCTTCTCAACTGGCGCTTTGTTGACCGGCCTAAGTTCAAAATGTGTTTGCTGCAGGCCCACAGAGGGTCAAAACTTGAAGGCTACATTGTCTTTGGCGCTATGAGCCGAGACGGCGAGCGGATAGGAGCAGTAGCCGATTGGTTGTACGATCTTCGCAAACTCGAAGTGGGAGAGGCACTCATTGAGGGCTGCATTGACATCCTATCTTCTGCTGATGTGCACAGAATTGAGGCCTGGGTCTTTCCAGACCCCATGAGACGCATTCTCAGGTCCCACGGATTCAGGAAGTGGCCAAAGGGCAGGCTGTGGCTCATTGATGGTCTACTATCCAGCGCTTTGAACAACGCGAAGGATGCACGTTTCGAGTGGCACTTGACATTGGGCGATGCCAATCTGGACGAAGAGGTGTTCCTGGTAGGCTTCGCTGAAGCTGAGGATTACGCCATTTTGGATGTTGCGAGTGGCATGCAGAAGCTGAGGGCCGATTAGTGGCAGACAAACGGATAGAATTCCCGCAGCACCCGGCGGTGGTATTGCTGCCCAATCCTGATGCGGTGTCCACGGGGATAGGCGTCGTACGCAGCCTCGGCCGGCAGGGCATTCCGGTCGTGACCGTTGGGACAGAGAAC
>JALGTI010000166.1 GCA_029821455.1 Candidatus Zipacnadia bacterium
AGGGCACAACCAAACGCAAAGGCGGGTGAAGGGCCGAGCTGCCGGGTCAAAGCGTAGGCCAGCAGCGGCAGCAGCAGGCAAGCACACAATACCGAGGGGATAACCGCGGCGAATGGCGACCGGCCAAACAGATAAAAGCCCGGGCAGAGCAAGACGCCGTTGCCAGGGCCGAAGTGGTCTTCAGGATGTGCGATGTCACTGTAGCGTCTGAAGAAGTGCTGTACGTATCCAATTGTGAAGCCCCGGCCGGCCAGCAGCGAATCCGCCTGCTCGACGTATGCCGCTTCATCAGGCCAGCCGATATACGGGCGGTGGCACGCTACCCTCAATGTCGCGGCCGTGCACAGGAAGCATATCACCAGTAGTGCTGCTATCCAGCGACCACTCTGGCACTGCGCACCCGACCGGGTCTGATCAGACGAGGATGAGCGTTCGGCCATTTGGTCCTCTACCCAAGGGACTAGCCTGAAGCCGCCACGATTTCGTCCACTGCCACCTCAGCTACCATACCTACAGGTGTCCCCGCGCTGTTGGCCAGGCTCACTGCGACAGTGGTCGCCCCGGCTGGTAGGTCAATGCTCTGCCGCAGACTGACGATCTGCTCAGGTCTGGCGCTGACTTGCGCCAGCTCTTCCCCGATTTCCCGTCCCTGGCCGTCCAGTGCCACGACTTTCAGGTCGCCAGGCATAAAAACTCCAAGTTCCCCAACCAGCCAGACCTGCTGCCCCTCCTGCTCCAGAGCCACGGGCATACGGGCCACCGCAACGTCCGTTACCGCCACTGGTGGGCCGCTCATCCGCGTGGCGTACCAGTTTGTGGCGAAGGATGTCTCCTCGCCAGGCTGCAAAGCGTGCAGGGGGCTGAGGACCCCCATCTCCATATAGGAGTCCGAGCCTTCATTAGTGTATACCTCCACAGTCGCCCCACCATCGGGATACTCGGCTTCTGCCTCCACCTCAAAGCGCTGAACGAACATATACTCGTGCAGGTCATCAGCGTAGGCAATCCAGCCTCCGGCCGAATCGGCCCCAATCTTGCCACCCAAGCCCTGATACGAGACCCGAACAATCTCATCGTTTGCCACTTTCTCCCACTGCTGGTCCTTGTCAGCCTCCTCAGCGAGCAGCCAGTAGCCTGCCTCCGACTTGCTCTGCGGATTGAGAGGGAAGTAGATACAGGCCTGCTCGCTGAACTTGGCTTTGGGTGACAGCGAGCCCGGTACCTGAGTCACTGTCCAGATACTCCATTCAAGCGGCTTATCGCTGATATTCTTGAATGTCTCGCTCACTTCCAGCCGCGTGGTGCCAGCGTGAAGCTTGATGTTCCGCACAATCTGCAACCCCGTGACGTTCTTATCTTCAGGGCTGACCAACTCCACCTCGGCGATGCCTTTGGCCCTGACGATCCTTCCCGTCCACTCCCCGCCATCGAGCCGGCCTCCCAGCGGGTCCGGTGGGCCTCCCCATCTGGTCTCCGGCGCCGGCCAGGTCTTGTAGCCCCCGAAGTTGTGCCAGGTTCGTTCACCTTCGGTCGCGGGGGACGGATAAGTTTCTCCCAGTTCAGCCGGGTTGACCCACAGGAACGGGTGGCTACCCAGCTTGTACTCCATAATGCGGCCACCGATGGCCGGCACGACCACCACCGTCACCAGGCCATTGGTCAGCTTGAAGGCCTTCCAGCCATGGTAATCCACTGCCACAGCCTGGGCCAGCCGGGAGGGCTGCAACCGCTCCCCAAAGGTGCTGCCGCTGATGCGGGGGCGTTCCCGGGTGCGCGAGGTCTGAGACACTCCCCCACCGCAGCCACTGAGTACGACTCCCGCCAGTGCTAGTACAAAGATAGAAACGGTCAGCCGCCTCATCTCAACATCAATCCTCTCCGCGCTGATACTAGCGACAGTATTCTCTTCAGCGTTCCGGCCTCCTTGTTCTCTGTGATACCGTAATTAGTGCCACAGTACTCACACATGTGCAGGCCCGCCTTTCAGTCGAGATTCACGGTAGACTTGCTCGTAGATGTAGTGTTCTTTGCTGGACACGTCGGGTCCTCCCCGCACACGATGTTGATTGATTATTATCTGCCAAGTAACTCAGCCTTTCCCCGGTAACGATACCCAGCGCTATCACGAGGCGTTGGGTAATATGACCCCGATGATGTGTACTACGGACGGAGGGAAGTGATACTCGCTCGGCGAAAGCAGGTACAGGTATAAACGCTGATGCCCAGGGGCGAGCACTATTGCAGAGAGACACAGAAGGCTGCAAATCCAGGAGCACCCCCAGTGTACCTTAATGGAACCCCCGATTCGTCTCACGAACGCTGAGGACGTACAATTCTGATTCACATTGTCTATGGGGGAGAAGTCTCGGTAATGAGAAAACATAATGTGGTAGACGGACTATGCAAGGCGACGATTACCATACGGGCGCATCAACTGCTAAGCACAGTGTGCATTGTCGGTGGCGCGGAATGTCCGCTGTTGGAGCAAGAAAAAGCACAGGAGATTCTCAACCAACTGAAGAGCGACCCGACGCTGACAATCAGGCTGGAATCAAACGCCGACGAGATTCCACACTACACTACGCTTGACATCGAAGACTATGCCCGGATGGACAGGCAGGAAGTCTTCAACCGAAAGCGAGACCTGGACGTGTTGCAGCGGCTGGGCCTCGTGCCCGGTTCAGTGCGCCGTGCCCGCTATCTCTACGAGCTGTTGTTTGAAAGGGTACCAAGCCCTGATGGCATCTGCGCGTACGATACTCCCGGATGGGAGGGGTGCCCCCTGGCGCAAAGCGGGGCGTATGAGAGCATCCGCGCGCAGGGATGGCAGGCGCTGGTCTACTCCCGAAGCGAGGAGGAAATGCAGGAGTATCGGCGGCACAATGTCGCGGAAATTGACAACAGCGAACGTTTATACGTCCGGCCACATCACTTGATGTGCCTTTGCTGCGGATACGCGGGCGGCCAGGGGGACGCACCCCGCCCTAACGACACCCTCTACGAGATCTATCAGAGAATCCGCCGGGACCCAGAGGTGCCCATTACCCTGGTGGAAGGATGTTGCATGGCATGTGACTGCTGCGACGGGTTTCACCCGAAAACGGGGCGATGCGTTCACAGTTGTGGGCTCATCAGAGATTACAAGAAAGACTTGGATGTGTTCCAGAAGCTGGGGCTAATGCCTGGTGACACGATGAAGGCGCGGGAGTTATTCGACTTGCTATTCGAGCGCATACCTTCCACATGGGGCATCTGTGGCTACGGCGACGGCATGGTCACTTCTGAGGAGTGGAAGATCTGCGGAACTGCAAGCCACAAAGGCTACGAACTGACGCGTGAGACCGGCCTGTTCTGATCCCTACGTATTCAGCTCCAGGTTTCTGCTATAGAATGAGCTGTCAAGACGAAAGCTAGGTTTTTGTCGGCAGAGTTTCCTGAAGACCTTGTACCGTTTGGTTGGGCTGAGCTGGGCTTTGACCACCAGCCCTCCCCCATCCTCGCCCGGCTCGAGCATCAACCCCCTGCGCAGTAGTCTCGGGATTTAGCGAGGTTATACTCCTTGCCCGGGTAGTCCGACATCCCACCGTGTCAGTTGTCAAGTGGTTGATCGCGCCGGATCGCCGATGTCAGTCGTCTCGTCGAGCCCGCAGAATGAAAACTACCCGGCGACCTTTATGATACGCACACCATAGGCAGGCACCACATATTGCCCACGCTGGCCGACAGCAGTCCTCTCCAGCACCGTCTTGTCCAGGGTTAGGGCATCGTAGACCGTCTCAAGCCGGCGGTCACTGGCGGGCCGGGTTGTCACCGTCATCGTCTGTTCTTCGCCATTGTGGTTGATCAATACCAGCCACGCGGTACTCCCACGCTCCAGCAGATGTGCCTCACAATTGCTCTCGTAGCAGTACAGCGCATGGTTCACGCCGCAGCGCCCCAACATCCCCCAGACGGTCCGGGCGATGGCTAGGCGCGGACGCTGGTCAGCGCGCCCGAATAGCTGGCCGATATCAAAGGCGACGAGCAGTGCCCGTCCCTCCCCGACGCGGTTGAGGCTGATGCCGACCCGACCAGTGCCGTCATCGAGCAACGAGACCGCCCTGTCCAGTGCCAGCCGATGAGTGAATGTCCCCGAATCGCATCTGATGACCTCGGCGGACAGTGGGCCGCGCAGTTCAAGCTGCGCTGTCTCTGGGACTTTTGGCAGCACACGCGCGCCGAAGAGGTCCGTCAGGCCCCAGCCTGGCGCTTCTAACTGAACACTGCCCTGGTAGTCATACACTGCGCTCCCGGCCCACATCACGACGCTGCCGCCGGCTTTGACGAAGGCAGCCACCCGGCCAGCAGTGGCTTCGGGCAAATAAGGAGCCAGTGGGATTAGCAGACACGTGTATTCATCCAAGATACCTTCGGCTATCTGCCCATCGTCAATGAAGTCCACAGGGACGTTGATGGCATTCAGGAGCCGCCAGAGCTGTTGCCACACGCTATCAATGTGGTCACGGTCACACAGATACTCCGAATCGCGCGGCAGATATATCGCGGTCTGTACCTTACGCCGGGCACTGAGTACGGGGGCGAGTGCGTCAAAGTGATGCTGCATCTGTGCCATCGCGACACCGGTGTCGTTGACTGCACCTTCATGCTCAGAACCGACCTCCACACCCCAGAAGTACACACTGCGCAGGCCTCGCACGGCCATGCTCCACGTCCACTGCAACAGGCTCTCCGGCGCATCCCGTACAGGCGAATAGTAGTGTGTTTCCATCAGCCAGATGGGCTTGCCCTGCCCGGTGCTGCGCAGCAGGTCAATGGCCATCGGGTACCAGCCCATAGACTTGTACATATCGCAGCCGACTGCACCGAAGTGTGCGGGCGCCGCGATGAACGAATCAAGCTGGGTGCTGGGGTTTTCGACTGGCGTCTTCAAAACCCATTCCTTCATAAATGCCGGCCGCTGCGGGTCGGCCTCGTGGACCACACGCGACTGGTATGCGCACATTCCTGCCTGGATCTCCTGAGCAAACATCTCGCGATCAAGTTGTCGCTGTGGCTGCGTGAAACGCGGCGGAGGGGTCGCTGTGCCCTGAGCTGTCAGTGTCACTGACTTGTAGATTCCACCATCCACGAAGGTGTCGTTGACGCGGATTGCGATGAGGTTTTCAACGCCGGGATTAATGCACCCCGAGATCTCGACGTTTACCGGTACATTGAAACCAACGTTTCTGGCCACTAGCGTCCCGTTCACAAACACCTCGGCATCGTCATCAATTCCGGCGCACTGAAAACGGATGACCTTGCCTGCCCAGTCGCTTGGTATCGCAACCGAGCGGCGATACCAGGCATAGCCGTCATACTCTTTGTACTGGCCAAATTGCTTCTCCCAATAGCCCGGCACCTGGATGTCAAGCCATTGACTGTCATCCAAATCCGGCCGCTCCCAGCCCTGCTCTTTCCCCCGTTCGTCGGGGTCAATAGCGAAGCGCCAAGTGCCATCCAACTCCAGGACGGCCTCCTCGCTTTCGTTCTCATCTGGCGGCTCGACGGGCACTTCCTCAAATGACGCATAGTGGCTGTTCCAGGCCTCGTTGAGGTCTTCTATCGTCTGATACTTCTGTGTGAGATACTTGTGGAAGGCCTGCACTGAGAAGTGCTTGTAGGCCATCTGGGATCCGGCAGAGGCTCCGGTTTCATTCATTACCGCCCAGCCGATGATGGACTTATGACGGCCCAGTTGCTGAACGATCCCGCGACAGAAATCAGCAAAGCCCTGCTGCACGCTTGGTACAGAGCCCCAGATCTCCGGTGACATCCACACGAAGTGTTCAGCCTTCTGCGTAATCACCTTCCCGTCAACGCCAGCCTGCTCGTATTCGTACTGCAGCAGCGAGTCGGCATACTTCGTCTTCATCCATCTGGGCAGGCCCGTCCAGGCCAGTGGCTGAAGCTGTGGCACGGCCGTGGCCCCGGCGCGGTCAAACTCATCAAACAGCTTGTCCCAGTTTTCAAGATAATAGAGGGTCCCGGGATCTGGGGCCCTGTACGAATCGGCAGAGCCGTGGGTTGACCAGCGAATTGCCTGGAAGTGGAAGTTCTTAACCCCGACCTCGATGAGGGGCGCAAAGTAGTCATAACCCCATTGGATGTGGGAAAGCCCACGCAACAGGCCTCCACAGGTGCCAAAGCCGGCGCGGAATGCTTCACCAGACCCGTACACCTGTGCGCCAGCTATCTTGTCTACGGTGGGCTTAGCGAAGTGCTCGGCACGTTGTGCTGCCTGGTATGCGGCGGCCAAACGCTGGTCGGCACGCACCAGCCGATCCACCCACCGCGCAAGCTGTCCCCAAGGCCAGCGGATGAAGCGCCGGGGCTTCGCTCTATCCTGCGCCTGGGCGGTAAGCAGCGTCTGCGCCTCGCCAAGGGCCACCGCAAGAGGGGGATTTGACTTCGACGTGCTCAACTTAGACATCGTCTGTGTGAGATAGCCCACCATGTGGCCGCGCGCCTGTTCGAGCTGGTTTGTGGCTTCTTCTAGCTCTCCCCCAGCAAGGGCAGCCTGGCCAGCTTCCAGCGTCTGCCCTGCGCCGCTGTGCTATTCGCCGCTGCTTGCAAGGCCGCCAGCCGCTGCTCAAGCATCTCGTGCAGCACCTCACCGGCATAAACCTGCGGTTGCCAGTATAGATTACTTATCGCTGCCGGCGGCCGGGTTGGGTCTGTATTCGGGACATATCGCACCAGCGCGAAGCAGCTTTCCGGCCGGCCTGATATGCTCGTCATAAAGATGTTTCCGCGCACATTCCAGGTTGCGCCGCTGCCGTTGTCGCGAGCCCAGATGCCCCACGGCCATTCACTGACGTTTACGTCAGGGGTCAGCATAAACATACCCAGTGCCGATTGATGCTCAGGATTGTAGATCCCGGCAAAATAGGGCTGTACACGATACGCCGGGCCGCCCAGTTCCGTGTCAAGCCAGGCCCCCGACTGTGTGAGCCAGTGGAAGCGCGGACTGGCCAGTCGGGGGAATTCCACGGTCGCCGTGTGCGTTACGTATCTCTGTTCAGCGTAGTGCCGCTCCCGCTGCCACGCGTTCCCAGGTGGGCCCTGTGGATAGTGTGTCGCGATGTCACAGCGGCCGGATGGATACACGAAGACCGTGATATGCAGCGGGTGGTCACCAGTTGTGCGGAAATCTACGCGCGAGCGCAGCGGCAGATCGCTCACGCTGACTGTACCGTTAAGTTCGCTCCAATTGCCCACCGTAGTCGCCATCTCAAAGCCAAGTTCTATTCGCGTGTCGTCCTCCAGCGTATATGCTAGGGGCCGCGCATTATTCGCATCCAACTCGACCCATCCAGCCCTCAACACGTCTTGGGAACTGCTCACACCAATGAGCGGGGGCACCTCCGCCGGTGTGCCGGCTTCGGCCTGCAGCCAGTTGTTGCCCGGCCCGACTGTGACCGCTGCAACGGCCGCGCCGTTGATGCTGAGCACTACGCCATCGGCAGGCACGCCTTCAAGGCCTGCCGTTGCCGGCTGGAAGCTAACGTCAGCGGTTACGGGGTGGGATTGAGGATTGAAGACCAGGATGGGTGCAGCGACGCCTGGGA
Source organism: Candidatus Zipacnadia bacterium (assembly GCA_029821455.1). Lineage (GTDB taxonomy): Bacteria > Armatimonadota > Zipacnadia > Zipacnadales > Zipacnadaceae > JALGVG01. Next base: position 7,608 of record JALGTI010000166.1, read on the forward strand.
CTGCAAATGCTAAGATTAGGAGACTAACGGTAAGGCGCTTCATATTGATACCTCCAAACGCCGGCGATTGCCAGAGTTTCGCGCACGGTCAGTTCTTACCTGCTGCGGGCTGATGGTGATTCGCTGAAACAGGTCGAATTTGCCGGAGTGACGGCAGCAGAACACCCTAGTGTAGCGGACGCTGGACGAATTGGTCGTTTCTGTCTGCAGGATAGTCTCATAACGCGGCGAAGAAACGAGGGATGCTGAAATCTATACACGGCCAGGGACAGCTTAAGCGTACTCGTGAGGCAGTGGCCGCATTGGCGGTGGCTACCAGTCTGGTGGGCTGCGGACCGCAAGGCCCAGGTTACCAAGCGCCCGTGCTGGTGGCCGTCGTGGCCGAGGAGGGTGAGCTCTGGTTGCT
>JALGTI010000518.1 GCA_029821455.1 Candidatus Zipacnadia bacterium
CAGCGTCTGCTTATAACACAGTACTGGCATCTGCATCCGTTTCAGATGTGGCACGTCTTCCCACGTGATGGTATCCAGCGGGTTCATTTTCGGGAGGTCACGGGACGGACCAATCCTGCGCACAGGGCGGTCTAGCTCAGCATCCTCCAGACCATAAAGCTCATACATCTCCGGGATCGGCTCCCGGTACTGATTCAACAAACCGCCGCCACCTTCAGCCACTAGTACACCTCCACCACGCACCCATTTCTGCAGTTCCGGGACTGCTGCATTCAGTAGCTCCTGCCCTACCAGGTAGAGCACCTTGTAGCCCTCAAGCATCCCAGCCGCGACGTCCTCGTCGGTAATGAGGTCAACAGGTATGTGTGAATGGCGCAGGGCCAGCCAGAGGGCCTTGCGTTCATGGTTGTCCACATTCAATTGAGCCCAATAGAGGTTTTGCTGTGGCGGGTCCTGGCTGAGGAGGTCCTCGGTGTTCCACACATCATTGGCATCCGCGCCTTGTAAAGGCGCTCATCAAGCTGACTTACAGCGCTGATGATGCGATGGATAGATCGGAATTCGTTCTTGCTGAGTTCGAAGTCAACGTAGTCACAGGTCCCAAATGCCTGGTGGTAGATGGCAAAGTGGTCAATGACCTTTGCCTGGTGGCCGAGCGCGAAGTAGTTCATGCGGAGTAAGTTTGCCCCACGCTCCTCCGGAGCAAGACGGCGCGTTGTGGTAGTCAGCGGCATGACGCAGCGCATCCAGCAAGTAACCGTAGGCCTGTGGCGACGCTTCCGGCACCTGCCACCACCAGTCCTCTGACCACGGCATCGTCATGCCGCCGTCGCGGAACATATTGATCCATTTGCGCACATCCGGCCACACCGATAGGTGAGGGCTGTAGTTGGAGCCTGTAAGAGTGCCGGGCGGGAAGTACGCCTCAATCTCACGAGTGGACTCCGCCATCTCCCTGGTCCAGAGGCGATAACGGAACACGGCTGCCTCGTAGAAGAGCTTAGGCTTTTCCGGGGGCAGCGGGCCTCCTAAGTGGACGAACTGCCAGCGCTGCTCTCCAGGAAGCGCAGTGGCTGCTTGTTCATCCACAGGCCTGACAAAGTCCATCGGGTCAAAGCCCGCATCCTTCAGATAGGCCACGAATGCGGCGTCCTGCTCCTCCGGTGTGGCCCGCAACGCAATGTCAATTTCGTCACCGAAGTTGGCCAAGCGCACGTATTCCCAGGTGCCCGCCCTTTTCATGTTCTCGGCCACCGTTTCGGGGTCATTACGCCCCACTATCTTAGCCCGCAGCGGCTCTACCCCCAGCGCCTTGATTGCCGCGATGTCCTCGGCATCGCCCGCATAGTAGGTCAGGTTGTTGTAGCCGAGGCGCCTGACAATCTCCGTGTGCATCCTCTGTAACTGAGTTGGCCTCTTGAAGTTGACCCGGGATTGGTGGGAGATGAACCAGATGTAGCGGGGCTGTTCAGGCGTTGGCCCGTAGGATGAGATCCACTCAAGCTGCTGCTCGGCAGCCTCCTCCAGGGTCCAGATACGCTCGCTCTTGGATGGATCCACGGGAATCATCAGGCCGAGGGTCGGCAGCTTGGGCGGCGCGGCGAGCCACGTTGAGTAGCCGATATGTGTCGGATGGATGTCAGAGACGGCGACGCGACGCACGATACGCTTCTCTACGCTTCTCCGGCCCTCTGGCGACTTCTGCAATGAGGCGCAGATTCCCAGACGGTGGGTCGTACATTGCACCGATGAAGACTGTTGACAGATAATCTGGCGAGCCGGCAAACAGTGGGCTCTTGCTCATGTGGGGCCCGATGTCCACCCAGTCGCTGCTCTCGCCCGGCTCCAGCCAGTCGGCCTTTGGCGGTACATTCTCCTGCTCCCCGCCACGGGCAAGGTAAAGTTTATCGCCCCACCATGGAGGGCGATTGGGATTGAAGTAGACCCGGACACATAGTTTTGCTCTAGCGTTGGCCGGGTTAGTGATCCGCAGATGCCAAACATCTGATTCGAGGCGAGCGTAGTCTTGCGCGGAGGCAGCCCAGCAATTCCCCATGACAAGACCCATACACGCAAGCAGAGGCACAAAGTGTCTCATACGCCTTCCCTCCCGTGACTCTGGTCGTTTACCCGTCTATTGCTTGCCGCCCT
>JALGTI010000167.1 GCA_029821455.1 Candidatus Zipacnadia bacterium
CGCGCAGGCGCGCAAGCCGCTCGGCCACAGAGGGGACCATCAGGGGCATAATGAAGACCCAGATGCGGCCCACCTCACCGCGTGTTGTACCCAAGAGTAACAAAACCACCAGCAACGCGGCCACCGACCAACCGACGGCTGCTCCGAGTCGAATGGGCTGCCCACCTCGACGGGAGACTACCAGAGACCATAGCCATAGAAAGCTCAGAGCCGGTCCGGCGAACAGCAGAAAGTCGTACAGGTTACCCGGCAGCCATTCCAGATAGCTCCGCTGCCACGCTACCATCACTTCGCGATGGGCCGCCAGCGAAGCCCACATCGCCAGCGGAAAACTGTAGCCGGACCACAGGTAGATCATCACATACAGGATAACAAACGCGACAGTCGCCGCGAAGAGCCCCCCGGCTAGCCTCCGCATTCCTCCGGTCACGCGATCCTGCTGCCAGAGAACGCCAGCAAGCACTAACATCGGCACCGCCAACGCCGCCAGGCCATACGTCCACAGCAACGCCCCGGCTCCGGCCACGCCGCACAGCGCATAACCCACCAGACTGCCCGACCTCAGCGCCAGTAGCCACAGGTAGACCAGCAGCGCCGCCAGCAGCGCCGGCATTGCGTCAACGCTGGGGATGAAAACAAGCAACGAGGGGATGGCCAGCGACAGGGCGGCGGCAATCAGTCCCACCCGTCTGTCCGAGATGACCGCGCAGAGCCCGAAGACCGGCAGACAAACCAGTGCTGCTGGTAGGCTGATGAGCAGACCCATCGGCAGCGCCACCAAAGCATCCAACTGGGTCAAGGGCGTGCTGGTCAGGCCGCCTAGCTGGGCACGAAGCTCAGCAGGCGTCAGGCCGACAGCCTGCGCCTGCTCCTCCACCCATGCCAGCAGGCCCGGCCTGGATAAGAACAGGTTGCGAAGAGCAGCGAAGTATAGTATCGGCCCCGGTGGGTGGGTTCGCACGCGATATGGTTGCGCCCGGTTCATAGCCCGGGCGTTGTGGGATGCGAACAACTCCCGGGCCGTTGTCATTCTCAGTGCCTGCCCGTAGTAGCCCATCGAGGTATCGCTAGCCACCACGGCGGGCGCGGTCAGCCAGAAGGCCGGATCATTGAACCCTACGACCGTCATGCTGATGGCCGCCAGCACGACCATCATTGTCAGCAGGGCAGCGCAGATCCGTCGCGAGGGCTGAGTGCCCGTGCGCAGGCGGTCGAGGGCAACCAAAGCAGCTAACAACAACGCTGCCAGAGCGGCTACTGCCGGGCGGCCAGGACGCAGAGCTTCCTCCCGCCACGGCCACTGCCATTGACCCTCAATGCCCATCGGTAGCAGGCGGAGACACAACAGGGCCACCGCCACTGCGGTCAGGGACAATGCGCCCGCCAGCGCCATCAGAAAAGACCATCTCTGGGGCGGCCACCGGCTAGTCTTCTGCAAAGGCAACTCGTTCGAGTTCATTTATCTCTAAAGGATTGAGGTGACGAAACTGACCCTCTGGTAGGTCGTCCAGTTCCAAGGACGCCATTGCTATGCGCACCAGCTTTACCACCGGATGTCCGACCGCCTCGCACATTCGCTTGACCTGCCGATTGCGCCCCTCGCTGAGCGTCAGTCTAATGGTGGCTTTTGTACGGCTGGCGTTGACTAGAACGGCCTGGGCCGGCGCTGTAGTTCCATCCTCAAGCTCCACCCCGCTGCGCAGGACCTGCAACTCAGCCTCATTGGGAACGCCTTCCACGGTCGCAAGATAGGTCTTGGGGACATGATAGCGGGGATGAATGAGCCGGTTAGCCAGCTCACCGTCATCGCTCAGCAGCAGCAGGCCAGTGGTATCGGCATCGAGCCTGCCAACAGGATAGATGCGGCTACGCAACTCAGCCGGCACCAGGTCCATCACCGTGGGTCGCCCAAATTGATCCTGCCTGGTGGTGATATAGCCGGCGGGCTTGTGCAGCAGCAAGTAGTGATGCCCAGTGGGTAGCCTAATCGGCTGGCCGTCAACGCATATCACACTCTGGGCGGGGTCGGCCCTTGCACCCGGCTGGGTGACCACCTGCCCATCCACGGTCACGCGCCCCTGGTGGATAAGCTCCTCACTAGCCCGCCGGGAAGCTACCCCTGCGCGCGCCAGCAATTTTTGCAGCCGTTCCATACACTAACGCCCCTCCAGAAACGATCAGCAAGGCCAGACACCCCAACAGTAGATTCGGGTTGGTACGGACGCGCCACCACAAGGTAGCCGGGACATTGTTTCCGGCAACCAAGGGCACAGCACGGGTCTCACCATTGGGCAGATGGAACTTGACTATGGCCACCGTCTGTCCCTGCTTGACTGGTGCGCGGATGATGTCTTGTTCCAGCACCTCCTGGACAACCGCCCCGCCCTGTGGCAGCACCACACTGCTGCTCTCTGTCGCTATCGCGTCTACCTGGCTGTGAATTCCCCCCTCCACCTCCACCACCCGTCTCGTCAGCCCCGCCTTTGCTAGCTGTATTCGCTGAAAGTTGTCAAAGCCCCATTCCAGCAGGCTGTGGCTATCAGCGACGATCTCCTTGCTATCAAGCACAATGCAAATAAGCCGCCACCGGTCCCGCGTGGCCGAGGCTGCAATGCAGTTGCCAGCCTGCCGGGTGTAGCCGGTCTTGATGCCATCACATTCGTCCCACTCACCCAGCAGCCGATTGCGATTGCGCACTACACCACCGCCAGGTTTCCCAGGCCGCCGAAGGGTTATCTGCTGCGTTGCGGCGATTTTCCATAGCTCTTTGTACGCGCTGAACTGGCGGGCAATCAGCGCCATATCACGGGCGGTTGTGTAATGCCGAGGGTCGTGCAGGCCATGAGGGTTAGTGAAGTGGCTGCTGCGTACGCCCATCCGCTGCGCTGTGGCGTTCATCCTCGTTGAGAAGACACGAAGGGAACCCGCGACGTGAATCGCCAGCGCTGCCGCCGCGTCATTGGCCGAGCCAATCAAAGCTCCCTGCAGCAGCTCCCGCACCGTCAGCTTCTGGCCAGCCTTCAGGTTCATCGTCGTCTCACCAATGGCGGCAGCCTCAGGCGCGACTGTGACCATCTCATCCAGGTCAGCTTCGCTGACAACTACAATGGCCATAAGTATCTTCGTGAGGCTGGCTGGATACATCTGCTCATCCGGGCGCAGCGAGCAAAGTACCGTCCCGGTTTCGGCATCCATCACCACGGCCGCGTTGCCCAGGATAGCTGGTGCCGGGACGCTGCCCAGGTATTGGGTGGGCCGCTCAGCTAGCGCCGCTTCGTTGGTGGCCGGCGGCTGAGTCCATGCCCACTGCCCACACACTGCCCAACCCAGTAGCAATGTGCCTACGCAGACTGTCAGTCGGCGGACCTTGTGGATGATTCCTCACCTTCGGGGTTTGCGGTTTCGTCGGCCAGCGCACCAGTGGCGTTCAGTGTCGGCTGAACCGCAGGGCCGCCGGCGGCCTCGAACTGCTCAATCAGCGGCAAGTCGGACAGCTCATTCAGACCGAACAGGCTCAGGAATTGCTCGCTGGTCTCCAACAGGAAGGGCCGCCCCGGAGCGCTCTTACGGCCGGCGATGCGGATCAGGTTCTTCTCCAGGAGAGTGGTGATGACGCCGGCGGAGTTGACACCGCGTAGCTCATCCACTTCCGGCCGCGTGATAGGCTGGCGGTAGGCGATGATTGCCAGGGCCTCAAGAGCCTGCACAGAGAGGCTCTGAGGCTCAGGCTCCACGAGTGCCTCCACATAGTCAGCGTATTCTGAGCGGGTAGCCAGACCGTAGCCGCCGGCCAGCTTGACCACTTGCAGGCCCCGCTCGGCAAGCGTTGCCTCCAACGCCTCGGCCAACTGCGCAACCTCCCCCTCTGGACAGCCCAAGATGGCCGCTATCCTGGCGGCCGGCAGTGGCTCGCCGGCAGCGAATAACAGCGCTTCCAGCGCTGCAACGAGGTGTCTTGCTTCAGGGTTCATATGGTCTAATCCGCTTCCGTTCTGTCAGCTAGTCCAACAATGATGTTTCGCTCAGGGGCATCCAAACGCACCCGGATGCGCCGCTGACGGATCAACTCCAGCACCGCCAGGAATGTCACGATGATGTGCAGCCGGCTGGTGGGCAAGTCCACCAGGTCCCGGAAACTGACCGCTGTGGGATGCTGTGCAGTCAACTGAAACAGAATCTCTTCCACTCGCTGGCTGACCGTAACCTCGGCCCGCGCCAGGCGGGCGGGTCGCTCGGGCCGCGCCCGCTCCAGCATCTCCTTGACCGCGGCGACCATGTCGAAAATGGAGATATCCTCCAGCGCCACAAAGCCGCGCACCAGTTGGTCAGTGTCTCCTAAGGGCCGCAGGAAGATCTGCTCCCGCATCCGCCGCGACTCGTCGAGCACCCGCGCCGCCTCCTTATAGACCCGATATTCGGTCAGGCGGCGCTTCAGCTCTGCCTCCGTGTCGAACAGCTCCTCTTCTTCCTCGTCTTCGCCCTCAGCCTGCGTTGCGGGCAGCAGCGACCGCGACTTGATCAGGAGCAGCGTCGCCGCCATCACCACAAACTCACCGGCCGGTTCAATATTGATGACCTCCATAGCGTGCAGGTACTCCAGGAATTGATCCGTTATGGAGGCTATCTCGACCTCGTGGATTTCAACCTCCTGGCGGCGTACCAGGTGCAGCAGCAGGTCCAGCGGCCCCTGGAAAATGGTTATCTTCACCGGGTAGCCACTGAACTGTTCGAGTTGTTCGGTACTGGTGATGGCTGGCATCCTACACATCCGTTAGCACGCGTTGCCTACTCCACTCGCAGCCCTGTCTGGGCTTTGCCCACAATCCTCTTGTGTGAGCGCGCGGTCACAGTAATCGTATAGTCGCCGGGCTCCAGAGTGGGGGCCTCGATGTTCAGCGTCGAGTACGCGGCCCGCAGCTTGCCTATCTGCCCCTGCCACCTTGGCTTCTTGCGCTGCGGGGCAATACTCAGCGACCACTTCAGCGTCTGCAACCACTCCACCTCAGCGTTCACCGACAACGGCACCTGAATGAACTCCTGGCCTCCCAATTTCACCAGTCCCGGCGCGCCCAGTTCCGCGAGCTCCGGCAGCTCGTACGGGATTGCTAGCCCCATCAACATCACAGGCCGCGACCCGGCAATGGTCTGCAGCACCCAGACACCCATTGAGTACTCCCATGGCATCCACCAGGTGGGCAGTCGCGCCCAGTCCCGTGGCCCTTTGACCTTGATAGCCACCCGCCCGGGCCCGCCCCCGTGCAGCGTCACCGGCACCAGCCGCGTACTGCTGCCGCCGCCCAGGGAAGTGCTGATAGTGTCGCCCGCGCCAGCCTTCTTGGGCTGGACTGATGTGGAGATCCAGACATTCCCCGCCGGGCTGTCAAATGTCAGCTCGACCCCGTTGTTACCCCAGATGGGCTTCGGGAAGCTAACGTCGGTGAGTACGAGCTTGCTGCGCCCGAACATCACCCATCCAAAGCCGCCCAGCGGCGTCCAGAAGCTGGTCTCCTCCGCCAGCCCGGCGTAGCGGTGTCGCACGAAGTTAATTCCCCACATCCCCCCAGCCCGCCCCCTAATTTCCTTGAACGCTATCTCTATCTCCGCGCTCCAGTAATCCCCGCCAATATCCACCGCCCCTGTCCATACAGGGTCCCAGAGCGCCGCATCCGGCTGCGCCTCCGGACCCTTACAGCGCCCATCCCACTGACCCCCACGGCAGTTGAGCCGCAACTCGAAGTAGCCCTTGGCCCCCAGCCTGTTAGCCGGCTCAAACTGAACAGCCACATAGTCATCGCCGCTCAGATCCGCATCCAGTTCGCTCCGCTCCCCGGCCAGCATATCCACCTGCGGCTCATCACAGCGGAACGCCACATAGATGTTGTCCTTGTCCCACGCCATCCACGCCTGAGTCGGATGCCAGGGCTCCCCACCATCATACAGCACAAAGGCCGGCGCTTGCGCCTCGGCCTGCCACACCTTGTCATCAAGTCTGCCATCTATGACCGGAGCCACCTCCGTCGGCGGGCAGTTGAAGAACGGTGGCGATGGTCCAGGCTCTGGCTCTGCCGCCTCCACATCATATAGCACATCAACCTGCAGCCCACTCTTGGGCTTTTCCGTGCGGGCCTCGACCCGACCGCTCTGCGGCGTAGTCGGCCAAGACGGCTGAGCACCGGCCACCCTACACACACTCACGGCAACACCAATTGCCATTAGCGTCCACATCCTCATACTCTCGACCTCCTTGAGCACCCTTTCCTGAAGCCTTCTGCGTACCGCCAAGGCTGTCTCGTGTTTCCCTTCTATGCGCTTATTCCCTTCTACAGCTTTTCTTCATTCTGCCTGCGGCTCAATGATGGCCTTTATCGCCCATCTGTTGGCCACTGCTTGCAGTGCTTCATTGGCCTGAGACAGCGGGAAACGATGCGTAATCATCTTGTCAAGCGGATACTTCCCGCTGAGGCTGAGGGTAACCGCCTCACACATGTGCCGCGCATCGCTGACCCACACCCCCTGCAGCCGCAGGTTCCGCACGGCAATCTGCTCATACGGCAGGATCGTCATCTCCCCCGTCATCTCCCCCACGGGAACTGCAATCCCAGGGATAGCTACCGCCCCACCGCGACACGCCAGGTCCAGGGCCTCCTCAGCGCAGGCCTTCACACCCGTGCACTCAATCACATAGTCGGCACCCAGGCCATGCGTCGCCTCCAGCACCATCTGTTTGCGCTCTTCGACATCCACCTCATTCACGTTGACAGGCGTGCAGCCAAGGCTCTGCGCCAACTGCAAGCGCGGCATGTCT
>JALGTI010000168.1 GCA_029821455.1 Candidatus Zipacnadia bacterium
TCGGCTCCCGGAACATACCAGGTATCGCCCGGGTCTGCATCTCCACCAACGCGCCAGATCGGATGAGTGCGGAGACCCGTGGGCATCGCAGCCTTCGACTCATTGAATGCCCGTAGCCTGACGGAAAGTTGGCTGCTGCCTTTTTCCAGGGCGAACTCCTTCTCCAACCGGTTATTGCCGCTCTTGGGCTGCGCATAGCCATACTGCCATTGGACGGGCTCTTTCATTGTGAGCTGCACCGCTACCCGCTCAGGTGTGTCGGATATGATGGTGGGTACAAACTCAGCATTCCAGTACGGACCCGGCCAGCCGCCGGCATTCTCCTCCATCCCACCAAGGTCATCCCACCCATCACCTACCCCCTGGCGGATTAAGTCCTCGTTGCACAGCGCGTGATTAGTTTCGTCAACAAGAGAGATAAACTCAATCATCCGTCCACCCAGCCTGGGCAAGAGCCGTATCTTCAGCAGCCCATTTGTCAACACAATACTCTCGTGTCCCAGATAATCCTCACGCTGCAAGCTGCACTGTGACATGACCTCCGCAGGCTTGCTGACTGTAATGCGACACTTCACGTTTACAGGATAGACGTCGACAACTTCCTGGCAGTCCACGGTCAAGATCCGGTCCGTAAACGCGAACGTGACGGTAGCACCTTTGGTGCACAGTTTGCGGATACGCTCTTTGCCATACTCGACAAGCAGATAGAACTTGCCTCCCCATCCCCCGCCAGTCTCTACCTCTATCGAGAAAACGAAATCACCCAGAGTGATGGCCCCATCCCGCGCCCATAGGCGACCCTCGAAAGGCGTTTGCCCGTTGAGAGATTGTGCTGGCCTTGTGCCCGCTGGCGGTGCTTCCGCAGCCACAGTTGTCGCTGGTTCAGTGGGTCTTACCACCGCAGCAGATGGCGCTTGCGCATCACCCGGTGTCAGAGCGAGAAGGATGCCGCCGGGCGAGGGCATCAGGCCTGTGACTTGCGACGACTCGCCGTCAAAGCTGACCTTCAGGTCGTGCCCCAGCAGGTAGTCTCGCACCTTCCAGTGGCCGGCAATACCAAGCTCGTATTCACGGAAGCTCTCCCGGCCGCGATTCGTGAGGAACAGATAGCGTTGGCCTTTGTAGATCCAGGGTCTGACCGAGATCTGCGCATCTGAGACAACATAATCCTTGCTGATGCCCGCGGCTCGCAGCACTGGCTGCAGAAGAGCGGCCGGGACCTCAGGCTTGCCGCCATACTGGTCGTGGCAATCCTGGCCGAGATCCATTCCCATTACGAAGATGTTGCCCTTTTCCAGGCGGGTCCGGGTGATGGCAGGTGTCCCGTCCCTGTAACGGACTAGCACCTCGGTTTCTTCGGGGAAGAGCGGCTCCAGGCCGCACATCTTGTCGGCATGGCCGGCGGAGAAATACCTCATTCCCTCCCCAAGCTGGACCGTTTTGTCCCTGGCCTCCGACGGCACGACTCCCGCCAGGACCAGCCAGGAATCCTGGCGATGGCCATATTCATCGAACCGCCCGCTACCGGGCGTAATCAGAAGATTGCCACCCTTTTCAACGAAATCCAAAAGAGTGGTCTGGAGGGCCGCATTCTGGTAGATGACTTCGGGAAGAATAACGAGCTTGCACTCCGCCGGCAGGTGCCCTTCCCAGATAGCCTGTTCGTCAATCGCGCGGGCATTGATGTGCGCCTGGTCGAAGAACTGGTAAAGCCCGAACACCTCACGGAAGCTGAGGTCCTCTTCGATGCCCGGCCAGCTTGTATGTCGCCGCGTGGTTGGTGAGTAAACAATGCGGATTTCGGGTTCCTGCCTTGCGCCGTCCAGAATAATATGGTCGAACTTGCAGAATTCCTGGTTGATGGAGACAAGCTGCCAGCCGAGTGGCAAGGGCAGGTTCACTGTGTCGAAGTAGTTAGCGCCGGAGCGCCCTGGCACAGAGAAGGTGAACAGGCTCCAGCCAATCTGGCCGTTGGAAATCCCGCTCCAGAGTCTTTCCGCAAGCAGGTCAAGCTTGGACTGGTGCGGCCCGGGAGGGAAGTAGAAGGTGCCCCACTCCCCCGTACAGTTCGGAGAGAACATACTAATGATATCGAAGGTGAGCCACTCCTTGCTGGGCCGGTTGGAGTGCTCGAACCCATTGATCTTGAATAGCTTTCCATATTCATAGAAATTCACACCGTGGGCCGGATACTTCCCGTGCTGGTCGTAGGTGCCCCAGGGCAGGTAGAGCAGGTCGGGTGCGTACTGCTCAAGTCCCTTGAGCATGGGACTGAGCATCCAGTCTCGGACGTAGACTTCACGGTAGCGGGTCCAGTCCTCCCACAGGGCATGCTCGGCCTGCGTGAGAGGCCGCGAGACCGGCAACTTGACCGCCTCAAAGCTCTGATAGGCGGTGCCCCACACCGCGTTTAACTGCTCCACACTGCCATACTTTTCCTCAAGATAACGCAGAAAAAGCGCGTGCATATACTCGCCCCACAGTGCCCAGTCCATGCCGTATTCACACCAGCCCCTGATCTCTGTTATCCGTGGGTCCCGGCTGAGGCGCTCCAGTTGCCAGCGGTGCGTCTGTCGCCAGCCCTCCCAGGCAGCTTCATCGGCCATCCAGGTCCAGGAACTCTTCTGAATTTCGCCGGTTTTGGGGTCGAGAAGTCCAGATTCGAATCTCGTCTTGAATGGGTTGCTATTCCTGATGTATTCCATGCGGTAGCCAGACGTGTGAAAACCCTCCCAGCGCAAGCCGAGGTCTTCAACCCGCTCGCGCAATTCCGCCAGCCCTCTGGCCCCGCGCGCGTAGGCGTTGTCCAGTCCAAAGTAGATACGGCTAAACGGGTTCTGAATCTTGACATCTGCCGGGGGGTTAACCTGCCGCGCTACCTGTTTCCTTAGCCCCTTCAGTTCGCGCGTCAAACGCGGCGTTTCAGCAAGCAACTCATTCAACAGCCGTTCCCGGGCATTATGCCCATAAGCAAACTCGTCCCGCTTTATTAGTAGCCGGTCCAGTTCCTGCGCACGAGTGCTGAGCGCCTCGAAACGCTGCTGCTCCTGTTGGAAATCAGCCCGGAGCTTTTCCAGAGTCTCATTCTTCCCATCGTAATATGCAATCTGCGCCAGTTCAGAGATGAGCTTGCGAATCTCGATAGACTTGCCAGAATACTCTGAGAAAGCGGCCCGGGTTTCATTGGCTACCTGGATGAAGTCCGGCGGACATTCGCCAGGCAGCTCAGATTCCGCCAGCCTGAGTGACTCAAGCAGCACATCAGCCCCTTGCTCTCCTGCCAGCAGCTTGGCTCCGGCAATTCCGAAGTGCAGCAGGGTGCCGCCTTTCATCCTCTGGTTGTGATAGCGCAGGATGTAGAAGTCAGATTGCCGATCAATCGGGTCCTTTCCCGCATCCGGGAAAGCCGGGTAGGCATACCCGCTGACCTCAGGGAAGACATAAAGCGAGAGCAGCAGGTCGCAGGCAAACTCCTCCGCCGCTCCGCTCCCGAAGCCTTGATGGCCTGGCAGACACATCCGTAGCGCACCACGAGCCTTACTTGGATTCTCATCAGCCGGAATGGTCGCAGGGAAGTTGACGAGCATTGGCTCCAGATCCGGATTGCGCAGCAGGTCTTCAGAGAAAGGACGCGAGTACGCCGTAGCAACAAGCCCTGGGGATACCACTTGTGGTGAAGATAATCATAGCATTGGAACTGGGCGAGTGCCGGGCACCATCGCTCCTCTGCCTCGTTGAATTCGAAGATGTTGGTGCCCGAACCCCAGGTGTGGGTGGCCATGAATTCATTGTATTCATAGATTTGCTCGCCTGAGTCGTGTTGCTTCCGCCTGGCCGCAGTCTCCTGCTTGAGGTCTTCAGGCGGCGGCTGAGTGCGAACCATCGTATGCTCATCAATAACCAGTGTGCCGCCATCGGCGAGAAACTTCTCGACCTGCACTTCCGCAGCGTCAGGGGGAGGATGAGTGTATCGAAATCTCTGATGCTGAAGACACGGCGCTTGCAGAGCTGTGCCAGGCGCAGGCGCTGCGTCGCCAGGCCAGCATCCTGCAGGACCTGCTCATACCAGTCTGCTGAGCGGGGACTCTCCGAAGGAAAGCCCGGCTCATCGAAAATAGCCACCCGCTTGCGCGCAATAGCGGGGGCGAGGTGTCCGGGACTGAGCGCCACGCGGTCTTCTTCGGGCGACGCCTCTTCATTGGCCGGTTCTACGACACCCAAATCCACGACTTCGAGATCATCGAAATAGCCGCTGCCAGGTTCAAGAAACAGAACAGCTACGATTCTTGTGCACGAAGCGGGTACCTCTATCTCCTTGGTGTACTGTGTCCATCTCCCATTCGGCTTGCCATAGACCCACTCCCCCAGGTAAGTCCATGGCGCGTGGGCGAAGCAGACCCCCATCTTGAAGTTCTCACCAGAGACCATCTTCAGCCATACACTCACCCGGTACTTGTGGCCAGCCGTCACCGGCATGCTGGGAGACACCAACCCATTGCCCCAGGTGGTGGTGGAAACAAACTGCGCGTACCGACCCGAATGGCGCTCCGTATCCAATTCGCCCTGGCCGGTACGGTAGGCGGTGCCCGGTCGCGGTGTGTCACCTCTACCGGCTACCCCGACTTGATACTTGTGTGCACCCCAGGGCTGGCCAGCAGCCGGCCTTTCCTCCCACTGCTCAAAGCCCCCATTGGGCATCAGGTTAACCTCATCCGCAGCAGTGGGGCCAACGTGCAGCGACAACAAGAGCGCCCAACACAGGGCTGGCAGTGCAAACATACTCTTTATGTGCCCAGGGCAAAGAAGTACCGGCTGTTTGGGCCGCATCACGATCATCTCCTCGCTTGAAGACGCTTACTGGTTCGTAGCACCAGAGCGCCGTGCAAAGTCCTGCTGCCCGACTTCAGAATCATCCCTCGACGCAATGAGCTGCGTCGTCCTCAGTACGCCTGCCCACATCAGACCGAAGACCGGGTGACATTCACCGGGTCTGCGGAAGAACTGGCCCAGACCTTTATGCGGCAAGATAGCACGCAGATTGATTCCATCTTCGAAAAATGATATCCTGCTTCTTACGTAATGGGTTGACCACGCTCCTGTGCCCTCTATTATGCCCCACACCGACAGCGGCGGCAAGGCCCCTGTTTCGCACGACAAACGCTTCTAAGCGCCGCCGGGCCGCCGGGCAGGGCAAGGCGTTCTGAGCAGTTTCTCAGGGCGCGTTCTTGAGGGGCGTTCGTTTAGGTGGCGAAGCTGGCAGCTCTCCCTATCCGCACGAGTGAACAAGGAAATCAAGCCCCCAGTGCGAATAACTAGTGACAACAGTCTTAGAGTCGTCCACTGACGGAGGTTTCCCAGTTCCAAACGGGTAATTCCCGTTTGGCTGAACGGTCTGAACACACCGGCCGGACTGGAGATGTAAGTAGATGCTATCTTCTCGCATCCTCAACAGCACAGTGGGGCTGGCGGTGATCGTGGCTTCAACACTCGGATCGTTGGCAGGAGGTCAAGCTATGGCAGACATAGATGCGGACAGCCCATTGCGGAGCATACCCCAGGTGGCTGAGGTGGCAGACAGTGACTTAGTCGAGGCCGAGCTACTCGGCACGCCGGAGGTGCGGGTACTTCTGGCGTACACGCGGCGGATTCTGCGCCTGCACGATGGCTATACGCTTGGCGTGTTCTCCTTCAGCAGTACGGCACAGGCAAACTGGCTATTCCTGATTGATGGGCGCGACCTTTCGGTTGCGCGCTACGACATGCCCAATAACGATATCGGCACACACGGTGGGGCGCTGGGCGCAGATGGCAACATCTACATAATGCCCTATGGCAGTGGTCGGGCTTACAAGTTTGACGTTGAGGCCAGGGAGTTTGAAACGATTGAGGTGGGGCTGCCCAAAGGGGAGTACTCGTGGGCTGCGCTTGGTGCTTCCAACGGATGCATTTACTTCGGCACTTACCCAAACGCTTATCTCGGCGAATACAACATCGAGACCGGCAAGTGCACGCTGTGGAAGCAGGTGGCACCCAACACAAAATACACGACCACCTTCAGCGAGGACAGTGAAGGTCGCATCCATTTCAAGGCCACGGGGCCGGATCAGGTTTGGATGGTTTTCGATCCACAGACCGGCGAACTGGAGGTGAGCGATCCGCCCGCACTCACTCACTCATCTCTCCCCTTGCCTGAGCCTCCGGAGGGCGACGAGAGGTTCAGTGGCCGAGTCAGCGCTGGACAGCGGCGGTTTGTTGTCAGCCATCCGTCAGGTCGGTTCTGGGAGGTGAGTCCGGAGGGAGAATTGACACTGCTTGCTGAGACACAGGCCTTTGGGGAGTTCTCGTGGTGGCTGAATGCGGTGCCGGGGGCAATTGCTGGCATCAGCTATTTCGGCGTAGCCTTCCGCTACGATCTTGAGACCGGCGAGTTCGTGCGCAAGCAGCTCCCTAACCTTGCACCAGCGGGCAATGGCTTGATGTTCATCGAGGCAGTCACACCACGCTGGGCCATCGGAGCCAACTACAGCCAGCAAAATCTGTTCAAGATTGACGTGCAGACGGGAGAGATTGACCACGCGCCCACGGTGATAGCACGGGTCACCGGCGAGCCGATGTGCGCGGTGGGCCACAAGGGCAAGGCATATATCGGCATCTACATCTCATCACTCATCGCCGTCTACGACCCAGAACAGCCGTTTGGGTACATGAACAACCCCCGTGAGTTGATTGAACTGGGAGCTACTTATGCCCAGACGCGGTCGCGTGCTGCTGTCACAGATGGCCGGTTCGTCTATATCAGTTCGGATAGTGCCTACAACCACCTGGGCGGCGCACTTGCAGTGATTGACCCTGAGACTGAGCATATTGACGTGTATCATCATCTCATCCGCGACCAGAACTTGCCGACTCTAGCTTACGATCCCACTACTAGATTGCTGTGGGGAGGCACCGACCGGTGGGGGCAGATGCGCAGCCATCCCCCCACGCAGGACAGTTCCCTCATCTATGCCTTCGATCCACGGACACGCGAGGTTGTCGGCACACTTATGCCCTGGCCGGGGTCCGATGTCACCTCGGTACTGGGGGTCTCTGCCAACGGCATTCTGGTAGCAGCAAGTGGCAGCGAGATAGCCCTAATCGCCACCGAGAACCAAGAAGTGCTGTACAAAGGTACTTCGCCGATTGGCGTACCAAGCAAGACCCTTTTGGCCAGCGATGGCTTCTGTTACTGCCTGGCTGGGGGCAAGCTGTACCGCTGGGACCTCGAGCACAATGTCCTGACGCCAGTCGCTACCTCACCAGGTTGCTACTTCCTGACCGAGCCATTGCCCGGCACTTGGCTGCTGGCAAACAGCCAATCCATCTACCGGGTGCAATTGCCATCGGTTGGGGAGGGGAGATAAACAGATTGTTCGCGAGCGCGATGCTCGCCTGCGGACAGGAGCGCTCTTCGGCGCGCAGGCCCGCGCCACGCCGATACGGGTAAGCCTGATGATATGTTATAGGGTCTCCTGAGGAAATAGCCAATGGCCGTTGCTGAACACGAGTCAAGAGCACCCGAGTGGGCTGCCCAGCGACCAGGCAGTGGCGTCACGGCTCGAGCGGTCCTGCTGAGCCTTGCCTTCATATTTCTCATCAACCTGGCTGTGGCCAAGCTCGAACTCATAACTGGCCGCTACATCGCCAGCGGCATTCCGCCGATCCCGGCCTCGCTGATCCTGGTGCTGGTGGCCCTCAGCGCGCCCTTACTGGGCCGCATCAGCCGCCACCTGGTCCTTAGCCGCCGCGAGATGCTGGTCATCTTCTGCCTGCTGCTAGCCTCAGTACCCTTCTGCGCCACCTACGGCATCCGCGCCTTCCTGCCCCGGCTTACAGTGCTGCAATATTATGCCCTCCCCGAGAACAACTTTGCACAGTACACTCAGCACATACCCTCGTGGTTCGCACCCACCGACCAGGCGGCCATCATTGACATGTACGAAGGCCTCGAGCAGGGCGGCGTACCGTGGCACCATTGGGTCAAGCCACTCGGATGGTGGACGCTGTTCTTCACTGCCCTGTATCTGACCACGATGTGCCTGACCACCCTCGTGCGCCGCCAGTGGTCGGAGTATGAGCGGCTGCCTTACCCGCTTGTGGAGCTGCCTATGGAACTGGCCGGCACCGCGGACGGGCAGGGCGTAGCCGGCTTCTTCAAGAATCCCCTCGTTTACGGTGGGCTTTCGCTTGCTCTCATATACAACGCTCTTAACATCGGGCACGCTATTAATCCGGCCATACCGGCCATTGCTCAGATGATATCGGTGGACCAGTTCTTCACCGAGCGGCCCTGGACAGCTTTCAGGCCAATGCTAATCGCCACCCACCCGATGTATATCGGTTTCGGTTGGCTGGCCAGCCAGGAAGTTGCCTTCAGCATATTCTTCTTCACCTTCGCAGTGAAGGGCATCAACTTCTTCGGTATGCTGGCAGGTTATCAGGCGCCCGGTTTCCCTTACTTCAAGGAGCAGAGCGCCGGTGGGTACGTGGCTGTAGCGCTGCTCAGCTTGTGGGTCGCCCGTGGCCACCTCAAGCGTGCCTGGCTGAAGGCCAGCGGCGTCCTCAATGAGCTTGATGACCGGCCCGAGGCAGTGCCGTACCTGCTGGCATTCGTCGGCCTGGCAGCCGGGTCGGTGTTCTTCTTGGGTTGGTGTATGGCTGCTGGTATGAGCCTGAAGCTGGCCGTGCCATTCTGGCTGTTGATCCTGTGCTTTGGGCTGACGTATGCCCGGGTGCGCGCCGAATGCGGGGTGCCCCACGAGTTCGTTTACCCCTGGCAGATGGTCCAATACTCAATGGTCTACGCCCTTGGCGGCAAAGGGCTGCTGCGCGTTGACCAGCCGCGCGGCATTGTAGTGTGGACCGCGATGTCGTTTCTTAGCCGCTTCCACCACACGCAGATGATGACGGCTTACCAGACGGATAGCTACGAGATCGCCCAGCGCGGGGGAATCTGGCGCAGGTCTCTGGCCCCGATGATGGTTTTGGCCTTCATCTTCGGGCTGGTTTGTGCGTTCTGGGGACATTTCACAACTTTCTACGACATCGGCCTCAACATCCTGGAAGGCAACGGCCAGAACGTGGACTGGCGCACCGCTGATACTGTGCAAGGCTACACCCAGATGGTCGGATGGCTGGAGCACCCTGGCGAGGCGGACATCAACCGCACAGCATGGATGGTAGGAGCCGGGTTAGCCACCGTCGGGATGTGGGTGGTTCGCACTACCTGGCTGCGTTTCCCTCTGCACCCTCTGGGCTACATCGTCGCCACTGCCTACGGTAGTTCCACCCACTTATGGTTTCCGTTCCTGTTGGTATGGGGGCTCAAAAGCCTCGTGCTCCGGCTGTCCGGCGTGCGCGGCTATCGTAGGCTGATCCCGGCCTTCATCGCCTTTACGCTGGGGCACTTCCTATTCGGTGGGATCTGCTGGTCACTCATTAGCCTGTTTTATGAAAGCTCTATATCGTTGAGATACTATACAGTCTTCTAACCCGGAACTGGAACCAGTTCCAAGTAGTCCAGGTTACAGCCTTTGCCATCGGTGTTTGTCATACGCAGCATGTGAGCGCCTGGCGTAAGTTCAACAGCCAGCGGCGCGCCGTCAGCGTCGCGCAGCAGTTCGAGGCTCCAGTCGTCCTGGCCGGGCTGCTGTACCCGCCAGTGGGCAGCAGCAGCATAGAGCCGATAGACTCGCCGTCCGAGCTTGCACTGCGCTGTCCATCACTAGGGCGGGCGTGGGGTCGCCCGTATAGAGCCGCCAGTGGCGTCCATTGGTCAGGATCCCCCAGCGGCAGCCTGTCTCAATCAGATAGTAGTGGATCTTAAAGCTTGGGGTCTGGAAGTCCCAACCGCTGCCACCTGCAAGGCTTTTGTCCAGCCGCCGCTCCCAGGCCTTCGCGTCACCCACGGCGAGAGCATGAGCCCAGTACTCCTTGCTTCCATCGGCACGTCTGGCATCGCAGGTTCTCTCGTCAGCAAAGAAGGCGTAGTCAGGGTGCAGATTCGCTGGAGAATCTCCGCAAAGAACTTCTTAGATACAGCTATCTCGGCCATCTGGAAGATTACTTGGCGTGCGTGGTGGATTACATTGGCCACGATCTTGACGAGCTTCTACAGAGACTGACGAAGCTGCAATAGCTGCAGACCCACAGAACGATCAGTAACACAGGCGTTTGCCCGCAAATTAGCCCCTCGGGGTTTATACGAGCGACAACCATGCTTATCTCTCCCTACTCCACGCGCAGCACAAGCTGTGCTCGTTCGCCCGACATGACTTCTACGACGTTAACCGTCCATACACCCGGCTGCGCATTCAGCGCGGGAACAAACGAGAACTCGCC
>JALGTI010000169.1 GCA_029821455.1 Candidatus Zipacnadia bacterium
CGGCACCCACCTTTACTGGGCAGGGCTGGTGGTTTTGGTCCCGCTGGCGGCGATGCTCCCGCAGGTTCCCCAACTGCTGCACAGCTTCACCGGCCCTCGTACCGTCCTGACGGCGCATCTGCAACTCAGCCCCTACGGGGTCCTTGTTAAACTGGCCCTGCCGTTCTGGGTGCTGACGGTCGGTGAGACTACGGACTTCTGGCGCTGGCTCCTGACCGTACCGACTCTCTGTATCGGTCTTGGCGCTCTGGTGGCTGGTTTTGTGACGGTTGCTGCCGAGCGCTCGAGTGCTACCAACATCGTCCGCTGGGCCTGGCCGGTTGCAGTGCTGTTGGTGGCTGGGTTGATGACCTTCGCCGCCCCTGGTCAGCCGATCGCCCGTGCCTCGAGCCTGTGCCTCTTTGCCGCGCCGATGGCCTTGATGCTCATTGCCGCAAGCCTCAGCCGGATCCCGGGCGGTTGGAAGTTTGTGCTGGGTGGGTTATTCATCTTCGCCCAGCTCTACGGCCTCGCCAACTACTTTGCTTGCCGCCAATTCCTCAACCCCAACTACTGCGTGCAGTGGAAACAAGTGGCCGGGCAGATACGGGATCAGTACCAGCCGAATGGTTACATCATAGCCTACTACGACGCGGCGTTCTTCCGTTACTGGAGGGGGCCGTGGGGGAACGTGGTGGATTTCAACAGTATTACGCCGGCGAGCCGGCTGGCGCGTATCGAACGCTTTGCTGAGCTGGGGAATCGCGTGTGGCTGGTAACGCGCGACCGGGGTGGGGAAGAGCCGCGCAGGCTGTCCGAGACGTTACGGGAGAGACTCACGGCCCGCTCGGCGGAGGTAGAGGTCTTCAACTTTATGCCACTAAGCGAGACCGAGGAAAAAGGTGGCGAGCGAGACGCCCGCCCTACACGTCACTTAGCCCAAACAGCCCTGCCGCTGTCCCACCCATAATCGCGGAGCGGTCCTCTTCACTCATGTCCAGGGTGTCCATCACTCGCTGATAATCACCCAACACATCCTCCATCAGCTCAACTTCCACATCCGTGCCGAAGAGGATCTTCTGATACGGCGGCACCCCGTGCCCCATCTTGCCGTACTGCTCATTGCGTGCCCACCAGAACACCTCGCCGATGAACTCCGGGCTTTTCTTCTTGAGTGTAGAGCCGGTCAGGTCAAAGTACACATTAGGGTGCATCCGCGCCAGTTCGCTGGCAATGTGATAGTCGGGATTGCCCAGATGCGCGCCGATGATGGGTAGGTCGGGGAAGCGGCGGGCGATGCGGTCGAGTTGTATAGCCTGCATTCGGGCCATTGACACGTCCATAAGCCGATCCGTTGACTGGCGGGCGACGATACCCAGGTGAAACAGGGACGGCATCTGGTGCACCTCGCAGCGGGCATAGATTGGCATAAAGTCATCATCGTCGTAGTTCTTCAGCGGCCAGATGAACTTTATGCCGCTGCAGCCGGCCCCCTTAAGATGGTCCACGGTGCGTGGGCTATCCTCGCCAAGCCGCACAAAGCCCATCCCGATTAGAAAATCCCCGTGCTGGTGAAGAGCCTCGACCAGCAGGTCGTTGCTCTCCACGGGTGCAATGACGGCAATCTTATCAATGCCAAGCCGCTCACATTCCTTGCGCAGTTTCTCTACATACGGCTCCCAGTCAAACGGCAGATGATGATGCACATCAATAACCATTGTTTGACCTCCATTTCGGGACTTGAAGACACTAAAGCTGCTCTTCGGCAAAGAAACACAGTTATCCTCCTTGGTGGAGAAGCGAACAAGAATATCGAGCTGTGTGCTGGTAGGGGAGGGATTGCTGCACAATACGGGAAGAACGCTCGGATTACGAGGGTCGCCTGACGATTCCAAGGCGAGGTAACTGACCAAGAGGGAGTTCAAAGCAATGGCAAAGTCAGCCATTGACGTTCCACTGACCGTGGAGAATCTGACAAGTGTTGATATTGACAACTGGCCTGTGACTTCAGGAGTGCCGCTGGCGGCCGGCACGGTGAAGAAAAACGAGGGCCTTGCCCTCAGGCGAGGCCAGACCCAGTTGCCGCTGCAATGGGAGCCGCTGGCGTTCTGGCCGGATGGCAGCGTCAAGTGGGCGCTGCTCGACTTCCAGACTGGCCTCGGCAAAGACAAGAGTGCAGAGCTCAGGCTTAGCAAAGGCAAATCGCCGGCTGCTGCCGAGCCAGTGAAAGTATCAAAGGCCAAGGGGAAAGTCACCATCAACACGGGCTCGCTGCGAATGGTGCTACTGGAGGATGATTTCCGGCTGTTCAATGAGGTGGCTGTGCGTGGCGAGGATGGCAAATATCGCACGGTAGTGGCCGCCTCAAAGAAATGCTGCGGTCTGCTGGTACGTGACAGCCGCAATACCGAGTATGCCTCGTTCCGCAAGCCGGTCAGCCTCAGCATCGAGCGGCGTGGGCCGCTGCACGCCACCGTAGCCATACGCGGCGAGCATGTGAGCCGCTCAGGCAAGAAATGCTTTTCATTCGTGGTCCGCATCCATGCCTTTGCCGGTTGTGATTTCATCAAGGTGGATCATTTCATCATCAACGACAACCCGACCGGCAACTTCACAAACTTCCGCGAGGTGGCGTTGAGCCTGGAGCTTGCCGACGAGATGCACAGCGTCCGTGTCGGCGGGGGTGGGAAGGCTCAGGAGGCGAGGGGTCAGTCCCTGCGGCTGTTTCAGGCGGACCATAATCACTACCAGTTGAGTGGGGCTGGAGGCTCCAGTAAGGGCAAGCGGGCGGAGGGCTGGGTGTCAGGGAGATCAGTGAGCGGCTATGTGACAGTGGCGGTGAAAGATTTCTGGCAGCAGTGGCCTAAGAGCCTGGAAGTTGAGGGCAATCAGATGGGCATCGGCCTGTGCCCGGCTTTAGAACCGGGCCAGTATGACGGCCTCGAGCCACTTGAGAAGTGGTACTATTTGTTCAAGGGCCAGAACTATCGCTTCAAGACCGGTGTGGCCAAGAGCCACGAGGTGTGGCTGCGGTTCTCGGGAGAGCCAGTTGATGAGGCGGTGTTTAGCGCGATGATTCAGATCCCGCTGATTGCAGCGGTGAATCCCACGTGGGCGGCGCAAACCGGGGTCTGGGGCGACCTGATGCCCGCCGGCTCCAGGACGGAGCAGTATGACGAACTCGCCGAGGCTGGCTTCCAGGCCCTGCTCGAAACTGACGAGATTGAGGGGCAGTATGGACTGCTCAACTGGGGTGATTGGTTCGGTGAACGGCGGTTCAATTGGGGCAACAATGAATACGACACCGGCCATGCCCTGTTCCTGCAATTTGCCCGTACTGGTGATGCGCATTATTTCCACGCGGCGCGGCGGTTTGCCAGGCACATGGCGGATGTGGACATCGTTCACGCCCTCAACGACGATTATCTGAACAACGACGAGATTGATTGGGGTTATGGTCTGCCTGTGCACGTGGGTGCCGTCTATCTGCACGCTATCGGTCACGTGGCTGGGTACTTCCCCCTGGGCTGGGCAAAGAAACGCTGGCCCAAGGCCTATTGTTATGGCGATGTCCACAACCTGGGGCACGTGTGGAATGAGGGGATGCTGGAGCACTACTACCTGACAGGCGACCCGTGGGCGAAGGAGGCAGCCCTGCAAGTAGCAGACAATCTGGTGGCGCTAGCGAAGGTTGAGGGTATGACGTGGTGGTTTGGCAAGGACCCGCACTGCGGGCGAGTAGCCGGCTGGCCGCTGACGATCTTATGTGCGGCTTATCAGGCGACCCTCAAGCAGAAGTATCTGCGCGCAGCCAGGCACATAATTGAGCACGCCCTCGCCGACCAGGATGAGAACTGTGGTGGCTGGATTTATCAGTTGTATCCGGGTCACTGCTACTGCCATCTGGGCCATGTAGGAATGGCTACCTTCATCACAGCGGTGCTGCTGAATGGGATGGTGCTGTACCATCAGATAACGGGCGATCAGCAAGTGGCCGAGAGCATCGTGCGGGCTGTTGACTTCGTCATCTCCGACACCTGGGTGGAGAACACTGCGGAGTTCCGGTATACTTCTTGCCCTGCCAGTTCTGCAAGCCCCGGCACTTTGATACTGCGTTCCATCGCGTATGCCAAGCGCCTGAGCGGCAGCCCAAGGCATGCCGAGGTGCTGCAGCGGGCGTGGGAACGTCTGATGGGGAATCTGCAGGAGCGAAGCAAGGCTGGCCCAGCCTATGGCAAGAGCTTTGCTATAACGCACCGAGAGCTGCCCAGAGTGCTGTGTGACTTGTAGTCACTCGGAGGGATGCTCAGGGGACTGCTTGCGCGCTTGCTTGGCCTCCTTCTTCCTACGCCTCGTACGGCGCCAGCCAATCCAGGGGAACACGAACCAGCCAATCAGCCCCAGCAGGCCCAGAAAAACTAGCCAACATCCTATGCGTGCCCAGCCGGGTTTATTGTCTTCTTCTGTTTCGTCCGTGCTTTCCTGCTCGAGTTCCTCTTCGGCCATCTGACGCAACACTCCGATGCCTTACACGCTTAATCGCTGACCTGTCTTACTGCTCAACCCCCCCAGTATATAAACCTATAATCACGCTCCAGGTGCCTCCGGGCCGCCGGGTAGGGGTAGGCCTTTTGAGCCGTTTTCCGGGGCGCTATGCTCGACCATCCAGGAGCGGCCCTCAGGGACAGCACTGTCCGCGACCGCAATCGTCCTGACATTTGTAGCCCTGCTTCGGTTCAGTTTTGGATGTGGTAGAACCGGATGATGGCCTCGTTCACGCGTGTGAGCGTCGCCGGCGTCAGGTAGCCCGGTGCGTAGAGAGCGATGCCAGCCATTCGCTTTAAGATAGGGTCCGTGGCACAGACTTGTATCTGTGTGGCGAGGAACTCCGCGTAGTCAACGTCGTCGCGGTCGTCGTAGCCCCAGTCCACGTTCTGGACTGTCCCTAACCCCATCAGGACCTTAGAAGTAATCCCAGGAGCGGCCGCTTCCCATTCCTCCACCTTCTGTCTGAACGATGGGAATGGATCATCACGAGTTTGGAAATCGGGCACAGCACTCTCGCGGTAGTAGATCTCCGGCATCACGTAGTCAGCGTAGTCTCGAAGCGCTACGAGCAGGGGTTGATGTGCATTGCCGAACTTGCGGAGCATCCCAAGGCCGTTATCGGTCCAGAATGCCAATACCTTCCTCGGATGGAGGCGGCGGATCTCTTTGATAGCCGAGATCCACATGCGCATCCGCTCGGACGTGACCGCCGAGCTGACGAATTCGTCCATCGCCATTCCGTCAATGCCCGGAGCTCTGAGCGCCTTGTCCCACGACGTGACTAGCTGCTCGACTGACCAATCCTCTCCGCCGCAGCCTGTCCGCGCAAGAATGCGTCTTGCCGGCGTCCGCCAATGTGCGCGGAACTTGGCGACATCAATATGGTCGACCAGATTGGCCGCTGAGAGCCGAACCTTCTCGAAATCCATGAACCACGGGTCGGTCCACCCGGCGTTGGGGTTACGGTCACTACCCCACGGGTAGTTGTAAGAGAAGACAACTGGCCGTCGTAAGGGTTCGTCCGCTTGGTGCCGCATATCGTACGACTCCCCAACCGATTTCATGCTCACCAGGTGCCCCAAGAGCTCATTGTGAGCTTGCTCGGCGATCATCGGGTCGCTACGGTTGTCCAGCACCTGCTGCACCCAGTCATCTAGCGCCTCGGCGGCAGCTTGCACTTCCGCATCATCCCCACGACCGGCCTGCCGGGCGTTCTCAATTGCATCAGCCAGCATCCGGCAGACCTCATAGTCCTCGATGCCGGCCCGGTAGGCCTCCCAGCGCTTGCTGTCTATCACCCCGTCAGGGCCATCGTAGACGATTGAGTAGCTGGGAGAGTTGCCAGCATAGTCATCCCATAACAGGCCCCTGTCAGTGTAAACCCAGAACGCGTGGCCCTCGCAGCCCCAGTTGAACGCCTGCCAGAGCTGATAGCGATAGTAGGCTGATGGGTCCTGGCCCTTGTTGCTAGCAGTGGTGTAAAACCACAGCCGCTTGCCCGCCCAGAAGTCCCAGTTAGCCTTGCTGGAGACAGGACACCAGATGTCAATGTAGGGCTCCATTTCTTTGAGGCTATCGGCGGTGTTGTCGCCGGTGATGTCCATCCAGACGAGCGCCTTTGGCTCGATCTCCCTGAGCAACTTCGAGGATGGGAGCACCCGCTCGCGCATGTGCTTCTGGCCTGGCTCATCCATCCAGAAGAAGGCCACATTGTCCAGCCCATAACCTTTTTCGCGCATGTGGTCGAGCACGTCGGTTACCCAGCGAGTGAATATCTTGGCCCGCCGCTCGTCGCCCTCTTTGGGCATCATCTGGCCGTAGTCCCACTCGAAGCCCGGCCACAGTATCCACAGCCGCGTCTCGGGCATGAGTTCGATGTTGTAATCTAGTCCGCTGAAGTCCAGCGGCTCGGTGAAGTTGCCCTCAGCATCGGCCTTGGGGTATGGGATGTAGGCGTTCGGAATGCACTGAGCGTTGGTGTAGTGCTCGCGCAGGTTCTGGGCCACCTGGTCGGGGAAATCCTGAGCGACGGGCCAGGTGAAGTAGGAGAAGTTCGCTGTTGTCAGAGTGGGCTCATCCGGCATCGCCACCGGCACCACCTCGAAGGCGATCTTCGGGCGGAGCTTCTGCCCATTGTGAACATCCAAGCCTAGGACCGCCTCGTATTCGCCCGGCTCAAGGCCCCGACTGTCAACGGTAATCCACAACTGTTTGGTCATCCCGGGCGGCAGGCGAAGTGGCTTGCGAATTGGGACCAGCGCATCTGCCTTCACTCTGAAGCCGAACGCCTCGACGTAGACAACCTCGCGTAGCCGCAAGCCATCAGCACTCACTTCCCCATCCGGGCCCGAGAGGCTCTCAATACTGACTTCCGCCTCCAGAGGCCGGGCGGAGGTGTTGGTGAGGTTGAGCGCCAGTTCCCCCCACTCGCCCTGCAGCAGGCTGGTGAACGGCTCGCCGGTATCGGCCCGCGTCGGCCAGTCGAAGGGGAACAAGGAGGCCCACGGCGGGGCAGGCCATACAACGAGGCCCTTATCGCGGCCAGTGGCGGCCAGGTACTTGCCCATCTGATAGCAGATGCTGCGGTCCAGGGAGGTGTACGGGATGCCGCGCCGATAGTCAACCTGCTCGGCCTCCCGACGCGCCATAATCTTGTCCCGCAGTTCGGCCAGTTGAG
>JALGTI010000170.1 GCA_029821455.1 Candidatus Zipacnadia bacterium
GAGCCAATGAACGGTATCTTACCCTCTTTCGCTAAGCCCCCAGCCACCACCGCCATATTCTGCTCACAGATGCCGCAGGAAAAGAAGCGCTTCTTGCGCTCCGGATCCTCGGTCTTGCCGTCAGGCTTATAGAAGTAATCCATCCTGATAGAGCCAGTGATATCGGCCCCGTGAGCGACTACGCTTTCGTCCTCGCCCAACTCCGCGATTGCCGTGCCAAAGCCATTGCGCGTCGGAACCATCTCCACTTGCATGCTATCTGCTTTGTTCCACCAGTAGTCCCGACTGAACTTGGGGACCATCGCATCAACGCGGGCGTCTACAACAGCCTGGTACCGTTCTGCAATTCCAAGCAGCTTATCCACGCGCTCCGGCGGGAACAGATCAGTGACACCAATACACACCAACGCCTCATCCAGCGATTCTTCCCCCGAGCGCCCGCCCTTAGGCGGGATGCCGTGATAGCCTACGACGTCCTCGGCATACCCAACGCACTTGCCTTTTGTTGTGTGGGCGATAATCACAGCCGGCTTGCCCTCCACAGCATCAGCGGCCTTCAGGGCATCCAGGATCGCTTGGAGGTCGTGCCCATCAATCTCGAAGACTTCCCACCCGAACGCCTTGTACTTTTCGGCCAGCGAAGCGATTTCCAGCACCTCAGCGGTGGGGCCATCTATCTGCAACCGGTTGCGGTCTACGATGTTGACCAGGTTGTCCAGCTTATGGTGGGCGGCAAATGTGATTGCCTCCCAGACCGCCCCCTCGTCGTGTTCACCATCGCCCGTAATACAGTAGACGTTGTAATCCCTTGCATCTAGCCTTCCCGCCAGAGCACAGCCACAAGCCACGCCCAGGCCCTGCCCGAGCGAGCCGGACGAAAGCTCCACTCCCGGAAGCTTTAGCCGATTGGGGTGCCCTTCGAAACCTGAGCCGTACTTGCGCAGCAGCACAGTCTGCTCAATACCCTTGACATCCTCGAATCCCTCCAGCGGCTCATCGTGGAACATTACGGGATAGTCATCAAAATAGCCCGCCATCCCAAGAGCCACGTACAGCGCTGGCGCCTTGTGACCAGCAGACCAGATTACCCGGTCACGGTCTTCCCACTCAGGGTTCTTCGGGTCATGCCTGATGTGCTTCAGATACAGGGCAGCAACAACGTCCATTATGGAGAGCGTGCCGCCGGTGTGGCCGGAGTTGGCAGCGGTAATCGAAATCATATTCCAGGCGCGCATCTCGCGCGCCTTATCCGCTAGCTCCGCCACGGTGTACTCCTCGCGAACTTCATTACTTGTTGAGTCCATAATTGGCATTGCCTATCACTCCGCTCCGTCAATACTTGATCCGCTTCTTGGCTGTTACAGATGACTTGCCGCACATCATAACCCGGCCAGAACTGATAACTCTAGCCGCGCACATCCTTCCTCAGAAAAGCCTCAGTTTCCGAGGGAATCCTACCGTTTGCTGTGGGGCCGGTATCCGTCAAGCCGACGAACAGAATAGACCATTAGAATGGAAAAGTCAACTTGGGCAACTGGGCAAGCGACAGCTCATGCTTGACTTGTCGCAAGCAATCCAATATACTGCCTACGAACTGATACGGTGAAATTGGCCGAAACACATACATCTCCCAGCGAAGGTGGCCATCGCTCATGGGCAACCGGCGGCTATATGTCCTCGCAGGCAGCCTCGTCATTGCAGCATTCATCGCTTACTTTGCCGTCATAGCTCAGCCCTTCGCCCAGCCAGGCGGCCCCGGTGGACCGGGCGGCATGCCAGGCGGACCAGGCGCCCCTCCAGGAGGACCCGGTGGACCAGGAATGGGCCCTGGTGGACCAGGTGGACCCGGTGGTATGCCCGGTGGACCAGGCGGTATGCCCGGTGGACCGGGAATGGGCCCCGGTGGCCCCGGCGGGCCTGGAATGGGTGGGCCCGGAATGCCCGGTGGCCCGATGGGCGGCGTAGCAGCCGGTGGAACGTTTGAGTGGCGTGAAGAGTCCGCCCCCAGCGCCAAGCGGATGAGCTATGCCGAGTTCCTCGTTCAGGAGAACCTCCCGGCCGCTCCCATCCCCGAACTCTATCTCGTTGATGGAGACGGCCAGATAGTCCAGAACACCCGCAACGGCTGGTATCAAATCCAAAAGATCTACGGAGGCGCAGTAGAAGAAGGGGAGAGGGTGCCCACCTATCCCGGCTCTCGGCTGCTAAAGGACGTCCGGCTTGAGCTGGCCGTCAAGCAGAAAGAGATGCGGGTAATGGAGGAACTGTACGAGGCTGCTCTCGATGGTTTCTGGTTTGAGGTCGGCTTGCCTCAATACACCACCAGTGCTAACTCCCCGGATAGCGTCCCCATTACAGTTGACGTGATTATGCACGTCAAGCAGAGCGCTCAAAAGAGCTACGGCGGACTGATGTACAAGCGCCTCAAGCCATTTGACAATCCCGGCCAGGGTCCCGTCGTGCTTAGCCTGTGCAGTGAAGCCATTAGCGTATGGAATGGCCTCTGGCCGCAGACCCAGGTGCGTCTGCGCTTGTTGGACCAGAAGGGCAAGGTTATCCACGAGGACAGAAAGAGCGCCGGGTTCGGGTCTGGCACCTGCAACGATATGGTGCATCCAGACGAACTCAGATACCAGCCTCAGTTCCGCTACCTGATGCCTGATGAGGACCGCAAGTTTGAGGGGGGCAAGCTCAATCTCGATTACTCACGCGGCTGGTACTACCAGTTCAACTTCACGCTCACTCTCGGTCAACTGGGACGGCTAGAGGCGGCGGAGGTCACGCTACTTGGAGCAGGTGAACTGGAGGGAGCACAGACGCGGACCTAATCCTTTCGGCACTACGTTTGGTGCACAAGTGACTTATACCTTGCACTGCGCAGAGAAGGCGTTCCAGGCTGCTGGGAGAAGGAGGCGGCGGAAGTATTGACAGGTGGCAGCATCGCTGAGCCGACAATGGTATACTAGATACTCCGGAATGGGGCTACGGCTTTCCCGCAGTAAGAACGGTTGCCATACCAGCCAGGCCGGCAGTAGCCTTACGCAGGTCCCTATGTATTGCATTGCAGCCTCGCCACCCGGCCCTAACACCGCCTCTAATGTAACCCCTGAGATGCTAAGGACCTATCACAGCACAGCGCGAGAGGAGGCCAAGAGGGTGAGAAGTGTCTGTGTATTGGCAATGGCTGTCGTGCTGGTTGGTTGCGCGGTAGGATGTAATGGCCCTAAATCCGTGCGGCCAGGGCAAGACGTGGAACAGGTTATTCCTGCAACCAAGATCCCCTCAATGCCCGCGAACCCGCCGGCGAAAGCGCAACCTAACGAGGCGGTGGACGAGGGACTACTCAAGTTGATGGCACCCCTGACGCCAGAAGAGATGGCGGAGAATGAAAGAAAAGCTCTGCAACGGGAGGAAAACCTGCGCGCACAGACCGCCACCAGCGCGGCCCCCGCATACTGGAGCGGGGCTTCCGGAAGTGTTGACACATCGAAGTTGCACGCCCAAGCAGAAGCCCAACATCTGCGGGAATTGTCGATTCAAGGGCAAGAGATGATGGCGCAGGCTCAGGCAGAGCAGGCAGAAATTGCTGCTGGCGAGGAAGTAATCGGCACTGGCCCGTGGCACATAAAGCGCAAGTACTGGGACGGTTCCCCCTTTGTTTTCAGTGAAACACACCCAGCGCAACGCCGCTTCTACCGGATGGTTGACGACCCGTCGACCACGCCGGGGGAGCTAGGGGAGGCGATGTTGGACGCCTTCGACGAGATAGACGCCGAGACGTGGTAACAGCACCTCATAAACGCGCTCTGGGGTCGGCAAACCACTGGGCAGGCGCTCCGTGGGGCACCCGGTGGGAGGCCAAGCTCAATGCGAGCATTGGGGGCGGCCACCGGCGGCTACGACCTGGGCCCTGCCCTCGGGGCTGCCGGTCTGACAGCGGCGCAGGGGTTCTCCGGCGAGCAGGAAACAGTGGCCCGATTGACGAACATCACGATATGTACAAACCCAAATAGGACATTCCCCAATGGAGGGATTCCAATGGACTTGACCGAGTTTGAGGACAAGGTGCCGGACATCATACACGTGCTTGACAAAGCAATGGCTCTTGCTGAGCCCGAAGAGGGCCTGGGAGCGATCACGCGCGAGTTGACATCCGCCAAGAGCAAATGCGACTCTGCCATACATCTCGGTACGGTCGCGGTGTTCGACGCTGGCGAGATCCTCGACAAGTTACTAAAACGCGAAGCAGACCTGCTACGACAGCATCCGAAACTGCAGAAGTTGATCTGCGAAGCCGAACACAAGGCTGCACACGTTGCAATAAGTGGAGAACCCACCCACAAGCACTGCGAGTGACATCAGGGAGCTGTAGGAGTGGCCGAGTGCCCCTTTAGGCTGGCTACCAGAGTAGAGGCCAACCAAGGTCTAAAACGCGTCCAGCAGCGGTGCGCGTGGTGGCTTGCCGTCGAGGCCCCGGAGGAAGACGCCCCCGGCCAGTGTGCCATGCGGGAGCTAGCCTGGTATGTTAGGCAGCACGTGCGTAGAGTAGACCGAGTAGGCCGCGTGCAACGCCAGCGGTGATGCCGGACGCTCAACCAAGGCCGCACAGAAGGCGCGGCCCAGAGTACTATGAATCAGAGACAGCTGTACCGTGAGCCTGCGCAAAAAGATGGCACTTTTCAGGATCAGATTTGTCTATTATCATAGGAAAACCAACCCCGAGAGGTGAGATGATGCGAAGGCTTATTGCCGTGATGGTAATTACTGGCGCGTTGGTGTGCGCAATGGCAGTGCAGGCTCAGGAGTATGAACTGCGGTACGTGCCGGCGCGTGATTTTGCTGATAAGGGGAAACTGAAAGCGGAGCTGCTGGATATCACGTACGAGGGCACCCCTATGGGCTTTGCGGGAATAGCGGAGGCTGTCTATGAGGTGGAGGTCACTGACATTGAGGATGAGACGACCGAACTGAAGATACGGGCCAGTGATATCCAGGCCGAGTCTATGGGCCAGGTCTACACGATCAAGGCCGCTCCTGCTGTCACGCTAACAGTTGACCAACTGGGACGGGTGCTTGAATCTGAAGCCGAGGGCAAGCTAACGCTGCCGGGCTTCACGATTGGCAAGGGCCCGCTGCAGATGTTAACCATGGTACTGTCGGCAGGCCATTTCCCGGAGGCGCCCATCCCCGTTGGACAAACCTGGGAGCTGGAGGGTGACTACAGCCTTCCCGACCTCGGCGAGACGTCGTTGCACATCACTTCGACATTGGAGGCTGTCGAGGGTGAGGTCGCTGTCATTAAGTCGCTGCTGGAGCTTACCGTGCCGGACTTCGAAGCCCCCAGTCCCATCGTTCCAGACCAGCAGATACAGTACACCGAGGGTCACGTGGTGGTTTCAGATCTCGTATGGCACTATGATATGAGCACATCTCACTTGCTCAAGGTCAGCGGCAAGGTGGCAATGACCTTCATAGCTGTGTTCCCCGACCTACCCGCCTCGATAGGTGTTGAGGCTGAGTTCGAACTGGTCTCAGATGCCCTCGAGGAAACACAATAACCTGACAGCCTAGTAAAGTTGTCACCGCCTCCAATAGTGGGGCCGGCGCCACATCCGCAGGCGTCGGCCCGATTCTCGTATCTACATACCCTCACTCAAGGCTCAGCGTTGGCCGCCCTCTCCTCTTCACCTATCCCCTCCTCCATCGCTTGAGCAGCGCTCTCATCCTGCTCAGCCTGCGCCGCTTCGCCTTCCTCCTCGGCCACCTCCTCGTTGGCGGCCGGTGTTTCCGCAGTTCTGGCGGCCGGCCTTACGCCCAGTGGTAATTCCTGGGGCATGGTCTGCACCACCATCAGCACCAGCGCCACCACAATTGCCCCCACAAGCACGAGCACCACTACAACCACATACAATTGCCCCCACAAGCACGAGCACCACTACAACCACATACGGGCTGACCTGCTGCTCCATACCAATTCCTCCGTTGCAAGACGAGCGTCGCTTAGTTGGCGCTACAACCGCAGCCAGCGACCGCTAGGTGAATTGACCGTCTCAGTTCCTTCCCTGAAGCGTCACGGATTCCTTCTTCCGCGCAAAAAGCACCTTCGGAGGGCCGCAACTCTCACATAGCATCAGCACCGGCCCTCAGCCCACACGCTGCCGTTTGGCCAGGTATGCCACCAGTGCCTGCCCGAAGGGGCGGCTGGTGTCCATCACTTCGTAGTCAATGTGGCGCTGCATGCAGCCATCCCGCAGTGCGCCGCAGAAGCGACGCAACTGCCCCAGGTACTCGGCTCGCAAGGCGGTGGCATCGGTGTTCATCTGTTGGCCAGTCTCCATATCCTCAAAGGTAAGCGGGCCACGGAAATCGAAGCTCAATTCCGCCGGGTCAAGGACGTGGAAGACGATGACATCATGCCCGTGGTGGCGGAAGTAGCCCAGAGCGCGAAGTGTGTGCCGGGGGTCATCAAGCAGGTCCGAAAGCAAGACCACAATGCCGCGTCGCTTCAGAGCGATAGTGGCCTGCTCTAGGGCCTGCGAGATGTCGGTCTCGCGGCCCGCTTCCGCACTATCAAGCACCTCGAATAGACGGCGCAGGTGGGCGGAGCTGGTGAGGGCTGGTAGTTGCTCGGTCACTTCCGTGTCAAACAGTGCCAGGCTCGGCGCGTCGCGCTGCACGGAAGCCAGGTAGGCCAGCCCGGCCGCCAGGTAGGTAGCATACTGAAGTTTAGTGACAGTGCCGGAGCCATAGCCCATCGAATTGCTGCCATCCACCAGCAGGTAGACGCACATATTGGTCTCGGCGTCGTACTCCTTGACAAAGAAGCGGTCGGTGCGGCCATAGACGCGCCAGTCCACGTGCCGCAGCTCGTCGCCGTGGCTATACTGGCGGTGGTCAGCGAATTCGACGGCCGCGCCGCGATAAGGGCTGCGGTGCAGGCCTGAGAAGTGCCCTTCTACCAGGGCCCGCGCCCGCAGCTCCATCGTGCTTAGCTTCACCACCGCCTCAGCAGTCAGGGCAGTCTGCACAGATTGCATCTGTGTTCGTCGCCTATCTTACAGTTTCCGTCCGTACTTAAGCTATTTCTCATCACAACCCCAGAACTCGAGCATCTCGACGCGCCTGGTCACCAGTTCCCCGGCGATGTCCCCGTGCTCCTCGATGACATTACTGTGCATATTGGAGTTGTCGGGCGCGGAGCATCCACTATTCACGCTGTGGCCCGGGAGCTAGTCGCTCAGGCTGACAACCTCTCCCGCAGCCGCAGATTCCTCTGCAGCTAAGCCCTCCCGGACAGATACGGCCAGCGCTACCACTATTCCCTGGCTGTAGATGGCACCCTCTGTGCCAACGATCTCCAGGCGCGGGTCATCAAGGTCAACCGCAATCAACTCACGTGGGTCTACGATGCGTAGCGCTTTCATACGTCGTCACCTCCAACGTGACTGAAGAAGTGGTGACGGACATACGCTGGAATCTCTTTGTGCTAAGGAGGGAGCAGTGTGCCGTCTCTGCCGGCGAGCATCTCGGCCTGATCTGTACCACGGGCGCTACATCCGACAGTGGCGCAGCGATGATTCCTCACGGCGAATGCTTGCTTCGCCCTCACAGACCAAAGCTGAGTAGTACAGTGTATGTTCCTTTGAACCTATACGCAATCCTGCCGAAACCTACGGCGTATCAAAAAATCATTATTGAGCAGCGAAGCTGATTCTGCAGCAAGCGACGTCCTCCCCAGTCCGCCACCTAGCTCAGTATCCGCCTGTCCTTGGGCTGGAACTCAAAGACGTGTCTTGTGTCACCCTATCAACCATTCTACACAACAGATCTGACACTACCTAGCGGGCCCCGGCTTATCAGCCATTCGTTGTGACACTTGCAAAACTCCTTGCAATGTGCTACAAATAGTTTTGCCCAGCTCTTGCGGCCCCCCGGAGGGCTGGGTGTTGTGAGTGGAGGGAATACTGCAGTATTCCCTCCACTTTTTGGTAAGACCCAATCACCTATCCCACCCGGCATCTGGCCTCCGAGGAGCCCTGCAAGCAGGTCACTCGTGCATAACGGCGAACCTCTTGGCTCGGGTCCCGACACCGCATTACCTGGCTGGCCGAATGCAAGCGACCGAATCCCGCCACAAGCTCATTGTCTACCTGCTCTTGCCCCTCATCCTGGCGCTGGCCACTGCCCTGAGGCTTTGGGGCATCACCTGGGGCCTGCCTGACAGCACACACCTCTTCTCTTATCACCCTGACGAGTATCATTCCCTGCGCGGTCTCTTTTCGCTACTGCTCACCGGCAGTCTGAACCCCCACTTCTTCAACTACGGCAGCCTCTATCTCTACCTGGTCGCCATTCCGGCTGCCTTGCTCCACGGCGGATTGGTGCAGCAGCTCGAGCCGGGTGCCTCGCCTGATCTCGCCTTGCGCGCCTGGACACTCGATGCCCGCCTGGTTAGCGTTCTGGCCGCGTTAGGGACGGTGGTCGTTGTCTACGCAATTGGCCGCCGCCTCGCCGGCCCGCTCTGCGGCTTATGGGCAGCGGCCTTGCTGACAGTTATGCCCCTACACGTCCTCCACAGCCATTATGGCACAGTGGATGTCACACAGGCGCTCTTTATCGCGCTTTGTTTACTCTTCACCATTAAGCTCTATCAGGACGGGGACCTGGCCAGCGCCATCGGAGCGGGGGCGATGGCAGGGCTTGCCGCCTCGGTCAAGTACAATGGTGCGCTGGTCATCGTTGCCCCGCTGGTAACGTACATGGCTGTTTCCCGACGCCGCCCACGCACCTCCGCTGCCCATCAGGAGACACGGCTTCGCGGCACGATGCCTGTCGCCACCCTTGCAGCGTGCCTGCTCGCATTTGTCCTCACCTCACCCTACACTTTCTTGGCCTGGGGCGAGGCCAGCGAGCATATTGCACACGAGATTGAGCACATGCGCATCGGGGAGCATCCGGCGGTAGAGGCCGACCCCAGCGCAGTGCTCTTCCACCTCAAGAACCTGGCGTGGCCCGGCGCGGGCCTGCTCCTGCCGGTGGCGTTGATCGGGTTGGTCATGCTTTTACAGCGCCATCGCCGCGAGAGTTGGCCCCTGGTTGTCTTCACAGTCCTGTGGTTTGTGATGATAAGCGCCGCCAGGGTGAGATATGCCAGATACGAGGTGCCCCTGACGCCGGTCTTGGCAGTGGCTGGAGCGTACGCCCTGGCACGCTGGGCAGGCCATCTGCGTTACAAGAGGATTGCGACCGTGCTGCTGGCCCTTACCTTCGGGCTGAATGCAACGCTCAGCTATGGCATCGCTCAGCGGCTGGCCTCAAGTGACCCGCGCCAGGAAATCCTGCGTAGCATCATCAGCGGCTCGGCTTCCGCGCAGGCTACGATTGGCATCATCAGCGAGCCGTGGTTTGGCCTCCCACCGTTGGACTACTGCAACGGGGGCACTGTCATCCGCCACAACCCGCTCTGGCGTGGCTTCCAGCGACCAATTCAGCCCTTGGTGGTCACACGGTTGGACCCGGAGAACCTCAAGCGAGAGAACCCGGATTGGTTCGTGCTCAGCGAGTTTGATGTGCGCGATAGCCTGCGGGCAGAGCACGGCCTCGCCCCACAGTTCATCGCCGCGCTCGATAGCCGCTACAAACTGGTAGCCCAACGCGGCGGTCCGCCGCCTGGCTTTGCGCTCTGGCCCTTGGCCTCGGACTGGAATTATCCATGGCCGTTGATACGTCTGTACGTCCGGGCCCCGTAGGATTGCGTTCAAAAAACACATCCCAGGTAAGACAGTTCTGTAGGGGCGCGATTCATCGCGCCCTAAGCGCGGTGACGTACGTAGGCGTGATGAATCTGGGCGTGACAAATCACGTCCCTATGGAGAATCATAAAACCGATTATTCCCTAGTGGCTGCGCAGGACCCGGACGACAGTAGCTGGCAAGATTGTTATCGCCCCGGCAATTAAGGTCGCAAGGATGCCGAACTCCAGCAAAGCCGACAGCCAGGCGATGCCATGGCCGAGGTTGCTTTCAAACCAGATGCGGGCAGGCGCGTGCATCTCCAGGCGCGAAAAGCCCATAATCATTAACGCAAACCCAGCGGCGGCTACCAGAATTGCTGGCAAACTGTGCCGCAGGTCGAGGTCACTGGGGGCCAGTTCCGCCCCGATGCTGAAGGCCAGGTACAGGAACAGGTACGTCTGCCACGTTGACCAGTCAAGGCCTTTGATGGTGGTGCTGATGTTAGCGATAAGCAAACTGCTCATGTTGTCAGCAGTGAACTGAAGCGGTTGCAGTTCAATACCTAGCGCTTGCACCAACGCACGCAGCACCACAGTGCCCAGAACAAGCGGCAACAGGGCGGCCACGCCGGTCGCCAGCCAGGGCACAGCTAGCGGTGACCATGGCCGGCCGGGTTCGCAGGAGCCCCGGCCTTCGGCGTCGAAGATACAAGGTACGACCCTGTGCACCCGATAGCCGCAGATGAGATAGCCGACGGCGTGGGCGGTTTCGTGGATGAGGTTGCCCGGCAGGCGCAGGAGTTGGAGCAACTTACCTCCGCCAGAGCGGGGCCGGCGGCTGGCGAACGCCTGCATAACCCAGAGGAACAGCAGGCGCGAGAGGATATAGAGGGCTGCTGCCTGGACTGCGACGAAGAGCAACTGCGTAACAAGCTGCGATGTCTGCATCGCGGGGATTATAGCAGATTGCCCTTGCCCACACCAGATCCGTACGACAGGCCTTCGCCCGCCATAGCGGGCTATGGCCCGCGAAGGCAGGCATCCTTGCCTGTCAGCGTGGGGCAGGCCTCTCGCCTGCCAAGCGCACCAATCTATCATTGTTTTCCAGACCATACACCGCCATATCACGCAAGGAGCACTCGAAATGAGAGTCACCATAGTTGGAGCCGGGAATGTCGGGGCGACCTGCGCCCAGCGCATCCTGGAGGGTGGGATCGCCGATGTCTATCTCGTGGACGTGGTCGAGGGGCTGGCGAAGGGCAAGGCGCTGGACCTCGCCCAGGCCGCGCCCCTAGTCGGGCACGGGATGACCATTGAGGGCGGCGAAAGCTATGCGCCTGCTGCCGGTTCAGACATTGTGGTCATCACCGCCGGCATAGCCCGCACGCCAGGGATGTCCCGCGACGACTTGCTGGAGACCAATGGAAAGATAACTGAAGCGGTAGTTCAAGAGGTCAAGCAGCACGCGCCGGATGCGATGATATTGATGGTGTCCAATCCCCTGGATGTGACCACCTACATTGCCCAGCAGGTCAGCGGCCTTGACCGCAGCCGCGTCTTCGGGATGGCGGGCGTCCTGGACAACGCGCGCTTCCGCACGTTCATTGCGATGGAGCTGGGCTGCAGTCCCCAGGATGTGACTGCAATGGTGCTCGGCGGGCACGGTGATGCGATGGTGCCATTGCCCAGGCATTCTACAGTCTCAGGCGTGCCCATCAGTGAACTCATCCGCCAGGATCGGATTGACGAGATTGTAGAGCGCACGCGCAAGGGCGGGGCTGAGATCGTCAGTTACCTCAAGACCGGCAGCGCCTTCTATGCCCCCGCTGCTGCTGTGACCCAGATGGTGGCTTCCATCCTACGGGATGAAAAGCGCATCCTGCCCACATCTGTTCAGCTTCTGGGCGAATATGGCCTGGAGGACGTCTTCGCAGGCGTGCCTGCCAGACTCGGTCGCGGCGGAGTGGAAGAGATTATTGAGGTCGAACTCACCGACGAGGAGGTGGCCGCTCTACATCGTTCCGCCGAAGCGGTGCGGGACGTGGTGGCCCGCTGGGAGCAGCTAAGCAGCCCGGCCGCTGGCTAGGTGTTCTCCAGACGCCTTGGTGGGACGGCGATGGTCTTGAAGTTGGTATAGCGCACAAAACCCGGGGGCATACCCCTCGGCTTACGCACATGTTTGACCAGCGTGTAGGCTATCTCGACCAAGTCCTGGTTACGCTGCCTGCAGAGGGCCGCCGCGTGTGAAGCGGCTGCTTCGATAACCTCCGCTGGCACTTCGTCAGGCTTGCCGCCGGTGCGGATTATGACATGCCCGCCCGGGCCACGACGCACGTGCAGCCAGATGTCGTCTCCATCAGCTTCCCGAACCACCTCATCGTTCTGCGCGCCACTTCTGCCATAGACTATCGCATACCCGCCGACCTGCGTGCGCGGCAGTTCACGCTTACGGCGGACTTCAGGCTTGCCCGCAGACACCTTCAGCAAGCCCTGCACGGCCAATTCCTCAGCCAGTGGCTCTAGCTCATCGAGCGTCTGCACCGCTTCAATCTGTTCCAGAAGGTCCTCGAAATAGTCGCGGATTCGGGTCTAGCGCGATGGTGACCTGCGGCATCCCCTCGGCTGAGTAGTCCGTGACCGTTATCTCACTGGCTCCCGGCTGGATGCTGTGTAGATTGGCCAGTATTAGCTCGCCGTACCGCCGAAATACCTCCCCCACCTCGGCCTCCTGTAGCGCCTTCTCACGCTCTCGCACACGCCTGTTTGCCTTGTCATAGACAGTACGCACGACTGATTGGAGCCGCTGAGAGTGCTGCTGAAGTTGCTGCCGCTGACTTAGCTGATGGTGTGTAAGCTCCAGCGCCGCACTGATGTCGTCGCACTCCTCCTCCTGCAGGTCGGTAACCGATTGCAGTACCAGTGGATAGGCGAAGAGTTCATGCGGTCCCCGGTAGATGTGGCCGGGGCCCGGCTTCTCCGCCTGCTCGGCTATACTCTGTAGAGCCTCTGCCAAGATTGCCGGCCAGTTATCAGGAAGCTGATCCAATGGATGCTCGCCATTGAATCCTGCTCGCGCGCAGACTTCTGTGATAAACACCGCGCTGCCGCCCATCACATTCCCCCGCAGCCACTTGTCCAGCCGCGTATCGCCCTGGGCTATCTTGGTCAGTGCCTCTCCACTTGCTTCAGCGGGCGATAGCTTATCACCACCGGGCGGAGGTATGTACTGTAGGCCAGGCAGGCTCTGGCGGTAGCGGTTGACAGCGGCAGGGACATGCTTGGCGCATTCCAGGATGGTCTCGTCAGAGTCCAGGAGCAGCAGGTTGGCGCGCTTGCCCATTATCTCAGCGACCAGGCAGCAGCGCGACTCCGGCCCCATTCCCTGGACATTGACAAACTCGATGCGCAGGATTCTATCAAAGTTGGGCTGGCAGACTGAGGTCATGGTAGCGCCTCGCAGGTATCTGCGCAGCACATCGCCGAATGGGGAGTGCTCACCCGGGTCAGGTGTCATCCCATCGGTGAAGTGCACGCGCCCGTACTCGGCATCACACGCGAGCACAATCTGAGGCCGCGCAAGCCGCCGCGCCAGTTCCAGGACTACGGTGGTCTTATTGACCATAAAGACGCGCTGAATCCGCGCCCCTACTGCCTGGCGTTCCAAATCCGTGGTCACACGGCACAGCATGGTCGAGTCGAAGAGCATATGCGGAGTATATCGCTGCCCGCTCGCCGGGGCAAGGGGAATGGCACCTGCGCCTCATACACGCTCTGGCCAGCGACATACGCTGCAAGCTCCGTCGTGCCCACCGTCAGGGTCAAGCGAGCCTGGAGGCCTCGGACGACGGTGGCCCTGGCGGAGCGGGCGGCAGACGAAACAGGGCCACTTTCGCGGTCAGGTGGGTCGCGTTGTTGTACATTGCTCACCACACCAACCAGTCCCACAACGGCCGCCCGTTATCGGGACACTCCTTTGCCGTCGTGTGTCGTTGTCTGCTGCCCTTGCCTGCTGCGGTCAGCGTCCATGAAGAGTTCTGCCCACACCACCTGTGGTGAGCCTGTCGAACCGCTGATCCCAATTCTAGCAGATAAAACCTTTGACTTTTGCCTCCCCCCGCGATAATCTATCGCAGACCTTT
>JALGTI010000171.1 GCA_029821455.1 Candidatus Zipacnadia bacterium
GCCTTCGACCCCGAACAGATGAAGTTCGTCCTCCAGGAGCTATGTCTAGCGGCCGGTGTGCGCCTGCGTCTGCACACGATGCTAGTCGGCGCCGATGTTGAAGAGGGCGTTATCCGAGCAGCACTCGGCTGTAGCAAGTCCGGCCTGGAGCGTTTTGACGGGCGCATCTTCGTGGACTGCACCGGCGATGGGGACCTTGCGGCCGCCGCGGGGGCCGAGGTGATGATGGGACGAGAGGAGGACGGCCACTGCCAGCCGATGACACTCAACTTCCGAATGGCGGGCGTGGACACAACGCGGATGCCCGACCGTGAGACCATCAACGCGCTCTACGAGGCGGCAAAGCAGCGCGGCAAGATAGACAATCCCCGCGAGAATGTGCTGTTCTTTCCCACAACTCGTCCTGGCGAGCTGCAATTCAACACCACCCGTATTGTTATGCTCAAGGGCACCGACGCCGACGAACTCACGCAGGCAGAGCTGCAGGGCCGCCGGCAGGTCAAGCAGATGGAACAATTCCTGCGCAGTCAGGTGCCCGGTTTTGAGCACGCGTTCCTGGTCACTACTGGTGTGCAGATTGGCGTGCGGGAGACCCGGCGCATCAGGGGCGATTACGTACTGACCGCTGCTGACGTGCTGGGCGCACGTAAGTTCAACGATGGGATAGCCCGTGGCTCATATGACGTGGACATCCACAACCCAGCCGGCACTGGCACGGTGATTCAATCGCTGCCGGAGGGCGAAAGCTACGATATTCCCTACCGTTGCTTGTGCCCGGTTGGTCTATCCAATCTGCTCGTGGCGGGGCGACCGATCTCGGCCGACCACGCTGCCCACTCATCGCTGCGCGTGATGCCGATTGCCATGGCCATCGGTGAGGCAGCGGGAGTGGCGGCGGCACTAAGCGTGCAAAGCGGGGATATCAGGGCTGTTGATGTAGAGCAGTTACGGCGGCGTTTGACCGAGCGCGGCGCGAGTATCTTGTCTGGCTGAGGGGTGCGGCAATGGCAGGCGCATTCATCGCAGGCGTGGCGCTGTTGGCTTACGGGCTGCTGGTGGGCGCCTGTGTGTGGCACGCCATCTCTATGTTATTGGAGAAATCGCTCAGCCCTCTGGAATTCACTCTCTATCTGGGCGTCTTCCTGGGGGCGGCGATGGGGGCAATCGGGAGCCTTGGCACACCACTTTTCCCGGTGCTTTTGCTGGCCGCCATCCTCCTCCCCATCGCCCTGCCACTAGGTACTTGGCTGGTGGACAAGCTAAAGCTGGAACGAATGCGGCTGGAGGACATTGCCCGCTATCAGACCGCCCTCGAGAAGCGCCCAGATATCCCCTACTACGCACGCAAGCTGGGGGATATCTTCTATGGCAGCGAGGACTGGGCGCTGGCCAAGCAGTACTATGAGCGGTACCAGAAGAAATCAGGTGACAAAAAGATAAGACACAGAATCCGGAGATGCGAGGAGCTGCTACAGGCCGGGAAGGGCCAACCAAATGTCTGTCCGAACTGTGGCACACCCAACCCCCGAGATGCCCGCTTCTGCATCAAGTGCAACAAGC
Source organism: Candidatus Zipacnadia bacterium (assembly GCA_029821455.1). Taxonomy (GTDB): domain Bacteria; phylum Armatimonadota; class Zipacnadia; order Zipacnadales; family Zipacnadaceae; genus JALGVG01. Next base: position 1,561 of record JALGTI010000171.1, read on the forward strand.
CCCTGCCAGGCCTGTGGGAAATAATAGAGGTATTCAGAGCCCGAGGTGGAATGAGTATATTGCTGTGGGGCATCGCGGGGGCCACCCTTATCGGGCTTGTGCTGTCGTTTGTACAGCTTCTGCATCCCATCTACGCAGCTTTCTTCTGGCTGCTGGTGATTGTGGGGCTGTTCGTCTACATCTTCATTAAGGTCAGCTCCAAGTGAGCGGGGGCTATGATCAAACGCGATAGGGTTGTGTGGCTATGAACTGAGAGCCTTCGGGGGTGTTTGCAGGGAGTGGAAAACCTATGCTCCCCATGCTTGCATATCAGGCTTGAGGGGTCGTTGCCAAATTGCACAAGGAAGTGAGTGAGATGGTAGGACTGAAGCAAAGACTCGTTGACACAGTTTTGGGTCTGGCAGAAGACGAGGACCGACTCGTATCCGATCTGCGCAAGGTCGCCCACGTTGGTAAGCTGATTGCGCCGAGTATGCATCGAGAGCAGCTACGCAAACTCGAATGGGCCATTGACAATGACCATTCAGCCATTGAACTGATTAGAAGAATCGTCAGAGACTGCGACCAGAGCTTCCTGCGAGGCTTCCTCACTCTGTTTGTGGAGCATACCTGGGAAGGCAGTCGCCAGCGGAAGCGATTTGAACAGCAACACGGGCTTTGGCCCCCTTCGTTTGTAGTAATTTCGCCACTGGCGGCTTGTAACCTGGACTGCGCCGGATGCTACGCTGGAGCCTACGGTCACATGGAGCCTAACCTCTCCTACGACGATATAGTTAAGATAATCGAAGAGGCTCGGGGCTGGGGCACCAGGTTCATCACGATCTCCGGCGGCGAACCAACTCTATACTGGAACCGCATCAAAGGCGATGACCAGGGCATCAAGGACATCTGCGAACGCTACCAGGATATGGTCTTCCTGATGTACACCAATGGCACGCTGATTGACGAGGCCATGGCGGCCGAGATGGCCCAACTCGGCAATATTACTCCAGCAATCAGTGTAGAGGGCTTCAAAGAAGAGACCGACGCCCGCCGGGGCGACGGCGTCTATGACAAAGTGATGGCCGCGATGGATGTGTTGCGTGAACACAAAGCATTCTTCGGCGCCTCGGTGACATACACGACTAGGAACCTGGACACAATCGCGTCGGACGAGTTCATCGAGATGCTGATGGACAAGGGCTGCTTTTATGCCTGGTACTTTATGTATGTGCCGGTAGGAAGAGCCCCTGATCTCTCGCTGATGGTCTCGCCCCAACAACGGGAGAGGATGGCCCACAAGACCTGGGAATGGCTGAACACCCGGCCCATCTTTGTGGCTGATTTCTGGAATTCAGGCCCGCTAGTCAAAGGCTGTATTGCTGCCGGCCGGCCGAACGGCTATATGCACATAAACCACCAAGGCGATATCTGTCCCTGTGTGTTCATGCTCTATTCGGCCCACAATATTCACGAGAGTGACTCCGATACTCCCCTTTTGGATGCTGTGAAGAGTGATTTCTTCGAGATAATAAGAAAAGGCCAGAGGGAGAAGGAGAACAACCCTCTGGCGCCCTGCCAGATTGTTGACCACCCCGAAGTCTTGAAGGAAGCTGTGGAGAGCACCACGGCCTCTTCGACACAGGAAGGCCAGACGCTCCTGACAGAGTTGCATCCCTTGCTCCAGCAGCGGGCCCAGGAATGGTGCAAAATCGCTGATGGGTTATGGACACAGAGCGGGACCTATACGGGACTGGCTAGGGAATACACTGAGGACCAGTGGCTTACTCCAGGCTAATCTGTTGGGGATGCAACCAAAATAGGACAAGAAAAGAGAGATCGAATATGGACATCTACCTGGTAGCTCCCGACGCGGGTAGGACCTACGGCGAACCAACGCGCCGGCTCAACAAAGGTTTGTTTCCCCCTTTGGGGCTGCTCGCCGTAGCAGCGCTCACGCCGCCCCAGATAAAGGTTGCCATTACTGATGAAGCACTCGAGCCAGTGGATTTCGACCGTGATGTAGATTTGGTGGGGTTAACTGCAATGACTTCGGCGGCCCCGCGCGCCTATCAGATTGCCGACCGCTTCCGCGAGCGCGGAATTGCAGTAGTAATGGGTGGAATGCATGCCTCGGCTCTGCCAGAGGAAGCCCTGCAGCACGTGGATGCCGTGGTCATCGGGGAGGCCGAAGGTCTCTGGCCATGCTTGTTGGCCGATTTCCAGAAAGGCCAACTGCAGAAGATCTATCGTAATGAAGGCTTTCCGAGCCTGGAGGGCCTCCCGGTGCCTCGGCGCGACCTACTAGACTTGAGCCGCTACTGGGCTCCTGATTCCCTGCAGGCCAGCCGGGGCTGTCCGTATGACTGCTCCTTCTGCAGTGTCCCTGTGTTCTTCGGCCACAAGTACCGCACCCGGCCTGTGGGCGAGGTCGTCGCGGAGGCCGCCCAGCTAGATGGCAAGCCCCTGCTGTTCATAGATGACAACATAATGGGCAAGCCTTCGTATGCTAGCGAGCTATTTGCAGGTCTTAGAGGTCTGGACAAGAGCTTCTTTGCCCAAGGCTCTGCCAGTATCCTGAAAGTCCCAGAACTGATTCAGAAGGCGGCAGCGGCCGGTTGCAAAGCCCTCTTTGTGGGCCTCGAGACCCTCTCGGCCAGTAACCTGGTTCAGATTGGCAAGAAGATCAATGTGGTGGAAAGATACAGGGAGTTGATCAAGAGACTGCACGATAACGGCATCGCTATTGTCGGCGCCTTTATGTTTGGCCTGGAACACGATGACGAGGATGTGTTTAAGCGCACTGCCGACTTTGCCGAGGAGACGCAGATTGATGTGCCCCAGTTCTCGATACTTACGCCTCTGCCGGGCACTCGGTTCTATGCCGAGGTGGAGCGCGAAGGGAGAATAATTGAGCGCGACTGGACCAAATATAATGGCAATCATGTCTGCTTCCGCCCGCGTCAGCTTAGTGTCGAGAGCTTGGATGCCGGCCTCAAATGGATTTATCAACGCTGCTACTCGTGGCGAAGTATCATCAAGCGCACTAGTCTGCGCCTCAAGCCCCTAATCTGGACACTGAACGGAATATACCATACCCGGGTTAAACGATGGATCGCGGGAAGCACTATTGCTGATGTTCCCCAATGACCGCCTCACCCTGATGGTTATCAACAAGGTACAGCGCTCAGCTCGCCCCTTGCTCGTGGGACGCTCTAAGCGCTGCAGTGATTGTGGAACTAGACTGACACTTAGATCAGGATACCGATCAATCTTGCCCCTGACCAGGCACGGGAGATAGTCCAATGCAAGACGATAATGTGAGGCCACCGTCAGGCCCGGATCCCTTGCGGAACCTGAAGTTCCTGCTCAATCTACCCAACTTCATAAAGCTTTACTGGCGGCTGTTCAACGACAAGCGGGTGTCGCTGCTGCCAAAGATCGTGCTGGTCGCCGGCCTGCTGTACTGGCTCGTGCCGTTGGATCTCATCCCCTGGGTGCCGCAGATCAGTTGGATTGACGATACGGTGGCGGTTGCTCTCGCGGTGTACGGCTTCATCAAGCTCTGCCCGCGCAAGATAGTGCAGGAGCACGTGGAGATAATTGACCAGGGCGGCTAGCCCACCCCGGCCAGGAGGGTTACCAGCTTGGCTCCCATGATTCGCGAATTCAACTGGCGCCAAGACCGCCGGGCGGTACTGAGCTTCCAGCGAGAAGTCTACGAACGCAACTTCCCTGGGTTCACGGTTGACAAGGCGTTCCTCCGCGATTATGCCAGCCAATTGCGGCGGGCAATCAGTTCCTGGTCCGAGCAGATGTGGGTGCTGGAGGCGGATGGCGAGCTGTGCGGATTTGTGTGGGTGGCGCTAATTAGCACGTTGATAGACCCCTGTGTTGGGTATATTAAGAATGTGTACGTAGTGCCACATCTACGTGGTCAGGGATGGGGCAAGGCCCTGCTGTCCACTGCTGAACAATGGTCCGCAGACCAGGGAGCGGCCAAGGTGGTCCTCGATGCCAGCGCCTGCAATCAGGAAGCGGTCGGTCTGTACAGCGCACAGGGCTACGAAATCGTCCGCCATCGGATGGAGAAAGGCCTGGAAGATTGACCCTGCGTCGCTCGGGAGGCAACCATGAGCCCACAGAATACCCCTCAATATCCATCTGACTTGGATGAGCAGCTATCCCGGATCGCCGCTTTGACCGAGGAGGGACACTACGACGGGGCGATAGCGCTCTGCGATGAGTTACTGCGCTCGCATCCACATAGCATCGAGGTCCGCACCGCAATGGGTGACATCTATGCCGCCCGACAGCTATGGCCTGAGGCAATCGAATGGTATGAGTTGGCTCAGGAACTGGGCGACGACCCCGAAGTTGCTGACCGGCTGGAGCAGGCCCGCCAGCAGATGGAAGCCCAGCGAGAGGGCGGCCGGCGGCCTGCGCCAGCAGCACCTGAAATCGTGCCACCCACGCGGCCACGCCGCCGCATCTCTTGGGGAGCCACACTAGCCATCATCGGAGCCAGTCTGCTAGTAGTACTGGCTGTGTTCGTGCTCCTGGCTCGTGGCCCCGAGTCCCAGCGCCGCCAGCCTCGTACAGCCGGCTCGGTTCAGGGGCCAGTGGCCCCTCGGCCTATGCCTCAGCCCCGGTTGGCCACCTCGCTACCTCAAACCACGCCGCCATCTACTACTCCTGGCCAGCCTACCACGGTCCCCGGTGCTCCTGCCTCAGGATTCACAGGTGCCACAACTGCCCCGAAGGTGAGTGGGCCCACCGTGGCGCGGGCACCGGTGGTCATTACCCGCAAGCTGAGCGGCCCAGCCAGCGACCGCGACCTCTATCTGGCGCAGACAGTAGGCTCCTTGACCTGGCCCAATGGTCGCTCTATGAGCCGTGG
>JALGTI010000172.1 GCA_029821455.1 Candidatus Zipacnadia bacterium
TTCCTCTGCCGGATTCAACGCCAGGTCTGCCGACCACTCACCGGATAAGCGCACCCGGATGGGCATAAGGTCAGTAGTCATCACCCGGGCACCACGCGCACGCAGGCACTGCGCGGCCATCTGCCCAATCATGCCCTGACCGGTTACCAGCGCGCTGTCGTTCAGATTCACGGTCATCATACTTGTGCCCCGGAATGAGACAGCGCCTAGGCCGCTCAGTGTGCCGGCCGGCGCTGATACTGCGTCAGGTAGCTTGATCACAAATGGTATCTGACTACCAGGGGTGACGACAGCGCGGCTGAGGTGTGCACCCATCCAGTTGCGTTCATAAGGCTCCGGCAGGCGAGAACGGGTGAAGTGGATGGTCGCCTTTGGCAAACCCGGCCACATTGGCTCCGACACGCTCCACTACACCGACGCCCAGATAGCCGGCTATCACGGGGAATACCGTTTCGGGCCGGTAGTCGTCGAAGGCCCAGCGCTCGGTTCCCACGCTAATCCCGGTGTATTCAACTCGGACCACGAGGTCGTCATCTGTGGGCTCCGGGAGTGCCAGCTCGTGAATCTCTGCTTTGCCTGGTTCGACAAAAGCAATGGCCAGGGCATTGATTGCCATAACAGGCTCTCCTTGTAGTTCGTGGATGCGTTGCGAGAAACTCTCTGTAGAAACGGGGTTCCCTTCAATCTGCTAAAATCCCTGCCTGGAAGAGGCGAAATGCTTGCCGATGGCGAAATGACTGCATACCTAGTCGAGTAGCGCAGGCATCCCAATTCGGGGTAGGGCAAGCTTCCAGCTTGCCCGCAGTCAGCGTAGGCATAGTTCGACAAGCTCACCATGGCGTGAGCCTGGTGAAGGCCAGGAGGCCCTGCGTTACCCAAATACAATAAGAGGCGATACTGAATGCCAAGTAGCTTCACATTGAGGATGCAATTCGGGCCACATCAGGATGTAGACGAGATAATTCCTGAATTGCTGAAGCTAGTGCAGATTGCGCCGATTGACGAGGTTCTGTTTTTTTACTATGGCGAGGAGTTGAACGACGGGCACGATACCATCGAACGAGTCAAGGAATGGATTGAGCATTCCCGGCCCTATCGCAAGGCTCTGGAAGAGGCCGGTGTGACAATCAGCCTCAATCCCTGGCACTCGCTGCTGCATTGTGACCGCTATCGCAAGCTCAAACCCGGCCAGAACTGGCAGACGATGGTTGACCCCAATGGCCGCGCTGCCGAAGCGGTGGTCTGTCCACTCGACGAGGGCTGGCGCGAGTACTATGCGGAGACCCTCCGCCTGTATGCGCGCGAGGGCTTCCGTGTCATCTGGGTAGATGATGATATACGCCTGGCCAACCACACGCCCTTGGAGTGGGGAGGCTGCTTCTGTCCCCTACACGTTGCAGAGTTCAACCGTAGAGCCGGCACCGACGCAACGCGGGAGGAGATAGTCGCTAACTGCACGGCCTCTGGCACGCCGCACCCGTGGCGGGAGATATGGCTGGATATGTGGGATGCGACGCAGCGGGAGCTAATTGCCAGGTGGCGGGAGATAGTGGAGGCGGAGGGTAGCCGCCTGGGGCTGATGTCAAGCTCCCCGGAAGCACATGCAGCCGAGGGGCGCAGGTGGGAGAAGTGGTGGGAGGCGCTGGCTGGTGACAAGCCGCCGATCCATCGGCCCAACTACTGGGGATACAGCGACACGCTGGGCAGCGCGCTGCTCAGCAGCATAGCGGCGCTCGACCAGAACAGAATCGTGCAACCCGACGAAGTCGAGAACGGGCCGGAGGTTGAATGCTTTCCTTACGGTCGCTGGAACAAGTCATTCCGCCAGATTGGCGCGCAGATGGCATTGGGACAGATTATGGGCGCGTCGGACCTCAAGATCAGTGTATATGACCAGATCGGAAATCTGCCCAGCGACGAGCCACAGCGGGCGGAGTTCTTGCGCGGTTGGCGGCCGGCCTGCGACTGGCTGGCTGATGAATTCCCAATGAGCCTACAGCCGGTGGGTGTAGGGATTCCCTGGTCACAGGATATGGGGCGGCAAATCCACACAGATGGTAGCGGGAAGTGGCAGTCGCTGGTGTGCCCCTCCCGAGGCTGGGCAAGCTGGCTGGGCTCGGCCGGTCACGCGTTCTCGATGCGGCCCTCCCCGGTAATAAATGCACTGGGCGGGCCCGTGGTCTGGAGCTTCTCAGATGGTCAACTGCGCGAGTGGCTATCAAGAGCCGTCCTGATTGATGGCGTTGCAGCCAGCATTCTGTTGGAACGCGGCATGGGGGAGCTGATTGGTGTGCGGAGCGGCCACTTCATCACTCAGTCCAATGTGCTCTATTCCATCGAGAACTGTCTGGATGAGGCGTTCGCTCTGCGTGTCGGCGCTCAAATGTCGGTCAACGATAAACGCTATGCAGACGGACTCTTCCAGGCGGAACTCGGTAAGGGAGCGCGGGTTGTCAGCGACCTGCGCAGCCCGACGTTCGAGGTTGTCGGCCACGGTCTGGTCATCTTTGAGAATGAACTCGGCGGCCGGGTTGCGCTGGTGCCGTGGAGCGCCAATGCCGATGTGCAGATGAACCCTCAGCGTGCGGCGCAACTCAATAAGGTGATGGAGTACCTGGACCCCGAGAATCATCATGGCTACGTCGAGGGCGGAGCGTGGCTTGTGCCCCAGTTCCTGGCCGATGATGAGCGCTGGCGCGGCGTGGTGTGGAACGCGAGCCCGGATGAACTCGAAGAGTTCAGCATATACCCGCCATCAGGGCTCGGTGAACCGAGTTCGGTGGTGCAGGTGAACGCGCGTGGCGAACGAATTGAGGCTCAGGTGGACAGCAACTGCGTAATGCTCAGCCGCCCCGTGCAACAGTGGGAGTTCGTCGTTGTGGCGTAGGCGTCTCACTTCATCTGGTGGATTGTAAGCAAATGGGACACTTACTACGCATCGAGAAATGGGCCGAAAACATTGAGGAGATCACGCTCAACCAGTGGCTCAAGGCGGAGGGTGACTACCTGGAAGTTGGGGATTCGCTTTGCGAGATTATCACTGACAAGGCTACATTTGAGTATGAGATGGAATTTGCCGGCACACTGCTGAAGATCTACGCCCCCGAAAAGAGCGTCGTGCCCGTCGGATATGTGATCGCCTTTGTCGGGGAGCCGGGCGAATCGCCCCCCGTAGGGGTGGAGGAGGAGAACCGGCGCCTGCTAGCCGCGCAGCGTGCGGCAGCCAGTCCGGAAGTTGATCTGGACATCCGCGTTTCTATGCCGGTGCGCGAGGGCAAGCGGGTCAGGGCCACACCTGCGGCGCGTCGTGTCGCCAGGGAGCAAGGCGTGAGGCTTGAGGACGTGGCAGAATGGCTTGGAGAAGACAGGCCTGTGAATGACAAAGATGTGACGCAATACATCAGCCATCAGGAAGAGAACTAGGCTATGGTAGAGCTGGACGGCCGCCGGGCGTTAGTGACCGGGGCTTCACGCGGCCTGGGGCGCGCCATCGCGTTGCGGCTTGCCAAGGACGGGGCCGATGTGGCTGTCAACTACCTGAGCAGCGAGGCGGCCGCTCAGGGCGTGGCTGATGAGATTAGAGCGATGGGGCGCAAGGCTGTGGCAATTCAGGCTGATGTCCGTGATGATGCGGCAGTCAGGGCAATGACTGACGAGGTAGTCGCGGAGCTTGGGGGCCTGGAGATACTGGTCAACAACGCCGGCGTGGTCGCGGACCAGTTCCTGGCCTTTATGACGGATGAGCAGTGGGAGACCGTGGTCGAGACGTCTTTGCGGGGGACTTTTCACGCCTGCCGGGCTGCGGTGCGGGTGATGATGAAGTCGCGGTGGGGGCGGATCATCAACATATCGTCGGATGCGGGGCTGACGGGCGATGTGCGCCGCGTGAACTACGCTGCCGCAAAGGCCGGAATAGTCGGCTTGACTAAAGCCCTGGCACGAGAGCTGGCCGGCCAGGGGATCCTGGTCAATGCGGTGGCCCCGGGGATTATTGACACTGATATGACTGCCGATATGCAACAAGCTCGGCGGGATACACTGCTGGATATGATACCCCTGCAGCGTTTTGGCAAGCCAGAAGAAGTGGCCGGGCTGGTTGTGTTTCTCTGCTCTGAGCAGGCCTCCTATCTCACCGGCCAGGTGCTCAGCGTTGACGGCGGCCTGCGGATGTAGCCGGTCTTTGGAACTGTTCGGCAGTGTCCAGCGTCCTCTTGTTTGATGGCATCACTAGCAGAGCACTAAGCCCGCAATTAGCGCTGGCGTGCATAGTGGATGTCTGTAAGTACAGGAGGGGCGTTCAATGTCCTCAAGAACAAGGCGCTTGCTGTGGCTTGGTATCATCGGTTGTGTGTGTATAGTTGCGGCGGTTGGGTACCGCAATTCACGCAAATCTGAGATTGTCAGCCAGCGACCGCGTACTTCAGGCGTTGCCAGTCACCAGCCTGTGGCTCCGGGCGCACCTGCTTGCCAACTCGAAGCTTACACTGGGCACATACCCTATCCGAATCAGCTTCCGGAACAGGCTATGCGCCTCCTGAATGAAAACGGATTTGTCGTGCTGACCGAGTACCCCTCCGCAAGCGTTCTTGACTACTTCCATACAGGCGGGAACACCTTCATCACTGCTGATGCCGTTCTCTACGTCTTTGGATCGCTGTTCCAAGCTGGTCTACAGGAATATGAGAGCGAGAAACTGATACCCGCAACACGGAAGCTTGTGAAAACTGGCGTTTCTGCAGCGGAGGACGACTATAAGGAGCGTACATCTCAACAGGGGCTGGCCGAGCCAGCACGCCGGAACTTACTCTTCTTCGCGGTAGCTGCTGAGCTACTGGGAGAGACAGTGCCCAGGCAAGTTGCCAAGGAGGCCCGCGAGCTTGCCGGCAAAGTACGCAGAGCCGAAGAAGCAGGCTACTATCCTGACGAGGACTTCACCATATACCGGGTGCGTGGCGACTATGCCATGGGCAACGAGAGGGCCGACTATTTCCGCGCTATCAAGTGGCTAAGCCGTCAAATTCTTCCCATCATACCGGGCAACAAAGATGACCCGCACGAAGCTGATATCAAGCTGAGACAAGCGGTGCTGTTAGGGCTTCTGATTCGGGCGGACAAACCGCTGCGACGTCAATGGCAATACCTGTACAACGAGTTAGCTTTCTTCGTGGGCAGGCCAGACAGCTTTACGCCCTTGGAGCTTATTGATGTTGCAGACATGTATCTATTTCCGAACTATGCCAAGGGCCGACAACCTTACTTAGGCACAGACGATGCTTTGTCAACTCTCAGGCGGAAGTTTGAAAAAGCTGAATATCCGGCATCGGCCATTATGCCTGTCCCGCAGTGGTTTCCCGGAGATTTGCCCAGCAAATATGTGCAGTTCCTCGGCGAGCGTTACATCGTTGACGGGCAGATAATGCAAGAGACCGTCTTTCCGTACGTGCCGCACCGGTTGCTTGCTAGTGGACTTGACGTCGCTGCCACGCTGCTTGCATCGGACAGGGCTATGGCGCATTTACAGGACGATATTGCCGAACATCCGCCTTTGGCAAAGCAGCTAAGGGACCTACGGGGCAAGTTCGCCGACGTGGGCGAGGTGCACTATGACAGCCTTTATGAAGGCTGGATCAGCGCCCTCAGAAAAGCTGTGTGCCCCCCGCAGGGAAGGGTGCCGGCCTTTATGAAGCACGAGGCCTGGCAGGACAAGTGCCTCAACACGGCCCTGGCATCATGGGCACAGATGCGGCACGCGTTCCTGTTGTACGCCAAGGAGCCTATGACGCCTGCGGCCGGCGGTATGGAAGTACTCGTCGAACCGGTGCCTGAGTTCTACCGACGTGTGGAGCTACTAGCTCAGGGCCTGCACGATCGGGGATTTGTGGGGATGCAAGACCTGTCGCTATTATGCCACAACCTGCGGATCTGCGCCGAGGCGGAGTTGGTGGGCGAAGACATTCCCTGGGACCATCTGGCGGGTAGGGCCGGCGAGATTCAGGCATTCGGCCAGTGGCTCCTGCATCACTTCACAAACCGCATCGCCCACGAGCGTCCGGCCTTGGTGGCCGACGTGATGACTGACTCGAACACCTACCAGGTGCTCCACGCCGCCACGGGGCCCCTTTACCCGATCTGGGTAATCATTGAAGATGATCCCTACTACGCCGGCTCCTATATGGGCTTCGTGATGAGCTACTACGAGTTCGCAACGGATGATTTCTACAGAATGACCGATGACGAGTGGGTCAAGACAATCAATGCTGGTAAGCATCGCCAGTGCCGCCCGGCATGGACCGACTCGTTTATGTTCCCCGCCTCAACGCGGTAGTGCCGCAGAGCTAAGGAGCCAAGAATGAAGCGTGTGGTAGTAACCGGCTTGGGGGCGGTGACACCGCTCGGCCACAATGTCGAGGTCTTCTGGCAGCGACTCGTCGCAGGCAAGCGTGGCATCGCGCGTATCACCAAGTTTAACCCCACCGGCCTACGCAATGACAAGGCCGGGCAGATATGGGATTGGGCCTACCAGCCTGATGAGTTTCCCCTCGGTGGCGTTCCCGATGAGGCGACCCAGTTCTTGCTGTATGCGGCTCGAGAAGCTCTGGCAGATGCGGGCCTGGTCTTGGACGCATCACCTGATCCCTGTGCCGGGGCGATTATGTCCACCAACTTTGGTGGCTCTACATCACTCGGCACTGGCCCATCTTTGCCAGGTTTATGGCCTTGGCGGACCTGCAAGCCTGCTTTCAATTGCCTGTGCGTCAGGCACAGCGGCGATAGGCTATGCGTTCGATTTGATCCGCGACGGGAATGCAGATGTAATGCTGGCCGGTGGACATGACTCGCTGGCCCCCTCGCCCCTCAGCGGCTTGAGTGTCCTGCACACCATCACCGCCGAGGACATTCGGCCATTCTCAGCCGACCGCAGTGGCACCCTGTTTGGCGAGGGGGCAGGCGTCCTGGTGCTCGAGAGTCTGGAGCATGCGCGGGAGCGTGGAGCCACCATATACTGTGAAGTGCTCGGCTCCTCGCAGAATAACAATGCCTACCATCTGACTGCTCCAGACAAGGGTGGAGCCGGGATGGCAAGGGTCCTGCGGGCAGCACTGGAAGATGCGGGATTGCCAGCCGATGGAATTGACTACATCAATGCCCACGGAACGGGCACGGAATACCACGATCCAGCCGAGACCGAGGCGATAAAGGCAGTCCTGGGCGCTCACGCCTACGAGATACCGGTCAGCTCGATCAAGGGCGCTGTGGCGCATATGATGGGCGCGGCCGGGGCAGTTGAGGCCATCGCAACAGTAAAGAGCATCCAGACCCGTGTCATTCCTCCGACCGTGAATTATGGTCAACCGGACCCGGCCTGCGACCTGGATTACGTGCCCAATAAGGCGCGGGAAATGCGCGTGCGCTATGCCGCAACTATCTCGGCCGGCATAGGCGGCAGCAACGCCTGCGTCATCCTTGGCACTCCCCCCAGTGAGAGTGCAGGAGTGGCTTCTAAGCCACGCCGGTCTCGCGTTCTGATCACGGGTATAGCGCCCATATCCGCCATTGGCATCGGTCGGGAAGACTTCTTGGATGGCCTGCGTGAGG